>JAKAIY010000005.1 GCA_021814145.1 Chloroflexota bacterium | reverse complement strand
GGCTGAACGTGACGTTCAGCCCGACCAGCTTCGGCGGCGCCCAGGTCAGCATCAGCTCGGGGTCTACCAGCCGCGCGGCCCGCGTGTAGGATTGCAGGCCCGCCAGCTCACGCGCCCGCAGCGCCCGCGCGATCTCGCGCGCCAGCTGATACTCGCGCAGCCGTTGCGCCAGAACCTCAGCGTCGTCCAGCGGATCGCTGTCGTCATCCTCACCCTGCTTCGGCTGCCGGGGCAGCAGGCTGCGCGACTTGATCAGCAGCAACCGCGCCGCCATCGCCACGAAGTCCGCCAGGCGTGGCAGCGGCGGCTCGTCCCACAGGCGCAGGTAAGCGACGAACTGGTCGGTGACAGCCACCAGCGAGATGGAGGTGATCTCTAGCTGGTTCTTCTCGATCAGGTTGAGCAGCAGGTCCATCGGCCCGTCGAATCCTGGCAGGTGGATCGTGTACGGCTCGACCTCTGGCTCCATCTCAAGAGCGTCCAACGGAAGCGGCGGCTGGATGGGCCGCTCCTCCGCGCCGGCGCCAGAGGGCGCGGAGCGCGCATGTGTCGCTTGCGCCGCCTTGCTCATGATCCTCGCCCTCCGCCCACGCTCGCCGCTACCCTGCGGCGCTAGAGCCGACAGTCCCGGTCAATGCCCCTATTCTACGGACGGCATGAACAAACGGTCAACTTGCCCGCCGCATGGGTTAACACAAGCAGTCATTCCGGCGCGCAAAACGGGTGGGCGCGCTCCCACGCTCAGGAGCGCGCCCACCTGTCCGTGCGCGATGGCCGCCGCTACGCCGCCGACGCGCGTCCGGCGCCGTAGCGCGCCAGCAGCTTCGGCCAGCCCCAGGCCGCCACCGCCGCGACGACTGCGCCCACCGCGCCAGCGATAGCGATGGTCACTGGCGTGAAGAGCGGCGGGTTGGTGATGAAGAAGCCCTGGACCACCCGCGCCAGCGCGAGCGTCACGCCCGCGGCGATGATGAACCCGCCCACAATCGCGGGCAGTGTCGTGATCCACTGCGAGCGGTCCGCCGGCAGAACGCTGCCCTGAAGCTGCCGCACGCTCGCCAGCGCCAGCACGACCAGCAGGGCTACCACCAGGCCCGACGAGATCCACTGCCCGGCGACCGGGATCAGCGAGATCAGGTAAAGGATGGCGACGACAACCGCTATGACCACACCCAGCAGCACATACTGGCCGCGGTCGCCAAAGAGGCCGGTGAAGACCATGTTGAGCGCCGCCAGCGGCGGGGCGAAGATCCCCGCGCGACCGCCCTTGCGCTGCGCCGAGAGGTTCGCCTGATAGGAGTCGCGGAACTTGCGCTGGCGGAAGTAGATACGCCCGCGCAGCGCATCAGCCTGCGCGCCGCCCAGCAGCGGGTTCGCCCGCTCCGCCGCCGCCAGCGCGGTCAGCGCCTCATCGTAGCGCTTCACCTCAACCAGCGCCGTCGCGCGGATATATTCCGCCTGCGGTATCTGGTGGTCGCGGTCGAAGCGGATCGCCGATTCCGCCGCCTGCGCGGCCCCCTGATAGTCCTTCTGCGAGCTCAGCGCCAGCGCCTTGATAAAATAGCCCGCCGGGTTGCGCGGCTCCAGCTTGATCGCCTCGTCCGCCGTCACCACCGCCTGGCTTTCCTTCTTGTCAGCGACGTAGACCTCAGCGAGCTGCACGCGCGCGCGCGCCAGCTTGGGCGCCAGCTGCACCGCTCGCTCCGCCGACGTGCGCGCCTCCTCCGGGATGCTGAAGCGCCCGGTCTGCAGGAGCGCGGCGGAGAGGGCCAGGTGCGCGTCAGGATTGTTTGGCGCCGCGCGGGTCGCCTTGCGCGCCTCGGCGACCGCCTCCTGCGTCTGGCGCATCTGCAGGAGGGCCTGTGAGAGCAGGATGCGCGCCGCCACGTCATCGGGCCGCTGCTCCAGACGCTTGCGGCAGATACGCTCGGCCTCGTCAGGCCGGCCCAACGCCAGCGCGTAGCGCGCCTTGCCCAGCGGTCCGCCAGGGATGATGGTCTGCGCGCCCTGGCCGCCACGATAGGACATGCGATTCATAAGCTGATAACTTCCGGTCTGTGTGATACTCCCGCACTATCACGCGCGACCGGCGCCAGTGGCGCGATCAGGCGTCAGAGGGGGGCTAGCGCAAGCGCCGAGCGCGAATGCCATAGGATTATTATACACCCAATAGCGCCGCGCACAGGCCATTCCCCCGACACTTTGGCGTAGAGCGTCCTGCCACACGCCCGGCCCAAACACCCCACCGGTGGATAACTGCCCCATTCATGTGGAAAAGTGGGGCGCTCTGTGGAAAACTTGTTCTAGAACGTTTGGCCAGACAGCCACGCCAGCGCCTGATCCGCCCGCGACGCGCCCGCCACCGACATAACGCCCGCCCGCAACGCCTCCCACAGCGCGCGCACGCCGTCCTCCGCCAGCCGCACGGCGACGGCGTGGCAGGTCGGCGCGCCGGGCGCGACGGGATCGGCCCCGTGGCCGCGAGCAGGCGCGTCCTTGTTCAGCGTCTCGTGGCAGAAGCGGTAGCCAGCGGGTGGAGCGGGCTGGCCGTCGCGCATCGGGCAACCACGCATGCCATAGCGCAGCGAGAAGTAGCCGCTGGTCAGGTCCGGCGGCAGCGTGTCCGCTGGCCACCTGTCGCCCAGCAGCGGCGCCTGGGGCGCGCCCGCGCCGTAGATCTCCACCCAGTTGGTGTGGGAGTAGAAGTCCGCCAGCGCGTGTGAGGCCATCCCCAGCGCCCGCAACGCGCCCAGCCGGTCGCGCGGCCCATCCCGCCCATCCGCGGGCGTCGCGCGCTCCACCGCCAGCGTCAGGTAGTGTCGCAGGCCGCGCCGCCAGCGGACGCCCAGTTCCGCGACATCGCGCCCGCTGTCGAAATGCCGCTCTGTCGCCCACTGGTAGAGATCGCAGCGCGCGTCGGCCAGCGCCACCACTCCCAGCGCGCGTGGAGCCAGCGTATTCCCCAGCGCCGCCCGCACAATTGTCACATGGACGGGAACGATCACCCCTTGCGCCTCACTTCGTTAAGTTTCATGAGCTGGCCGCATGTTGGTATGATTGGGACTAATGATACACGCGCTCATTGTGGCCGGGCGCGTTCCCGGAGGCTATCAGCGCGCGCCGGAACGATACGGACGAAAGGCTGAACACGATGGCTCATGATACCCTGACGCTCACCCTGATTGGCGGGCCAACCACGCTGCTGGAGATCGCTGGCCTGCGACTGCTCACCGATCCCACCTTCAGCCCGCCCGGAGCGTATCCCACAGGAGCGGTCACTCTGACGAAACTGGCTGGCCCAGCGATCGCGCTCGAGGAACTGGGGACTATTGACGCCGTGCTGCTCAGTCATGACCAGCATGCCGACAATCTCGATCCCGACGGGCTGGCGTTTCTCGCATCCGCGCGCCGCGTGCTCACGACGGTGGCGGGCGCGGGGCGTCTCGCTGGCTCGTTTGGCGGCATCGAGGGGCTGGCGCCCTGGGAGTCGCATCACCTCATCAGCACATCGGGCCACACCATCCACGTCACCGCGACACCAGCGCGGCATGGCCCTGAAGGCATCGAGCCAGTCACCGGCGAGGTGATCGGGTTTGCGCTGACGTTCGATGACCAGACTGACCGCGCGATCTATGTGACGGGTGACACGGTCTGGTATGAGGGCGTGGCGGAGGTGGCGAAGCGCTTTGATGTCAGCGTTGTGCTGGCGTTCACCGGCGCGGCGCGGACACGCGGCCCGTTCAACCTGACGATGTCGGCGGATGACGCCATCGAGACCGCCAGAGCCTTCCCGCACGCGACCATCGCGCCTGTCCACCATCAGGGCTGGGCGCACTTCACCCAGAACCAGGATGATATCATCCAGGCGTTCGCGGCGGCTGGTCTCTCCGAGCGTCTCCACCCGCTGGAACTGGGCAAGCCGGCGGCGCTGCGCCGCTAAGCCTGCGCGATCATATCCGCCGTCTGCTCTTGCTCAGCGCCTTGCGCGAAAAGCTGAGGCGCAGGCCCTCGCGCTCGGCGAAGCCCTGGAAGAGCGCGTAGAACTCCGCGCGGTCGCGGGCCGAGATGACCGCCACGGCGTCCGCCGCCTCGATGGGGTAGGGATAGCCCGTTCCAGCGATGACTTCCGCGCGCACGACATCCATCACCTGATCGAGCAGCCCGGCGTCCAGCAGCCAGCGCGGGAACTCGATGCGCGCCGGGGGACGGTCGAGCGCCGCCTGAAAGTAGACGAAGCCCACCTCCGCGTCGCTGGCGCCAGCGCCATACCCCATGCGCGCCAGGTCGTAGCGCGCCGAGAGGAAGGCCGGCGTGCGGTCGCCCCACTCCAGCTCGCCGCGCCAGAGCGCCGGATCGCTCAGTCCGCGCGTCTCCGGCGGCGTTTCTGGCCCGGCCAGGGTCCGCAGCATCGCCAGCATGTCGCGGGCGTAGCTGGTGTCAATGTAGGCCACCAGCGGGACCCGGCAGCGCGCCGACGCCTCCAGCAGCCGCCGCGCCGCGTCCACATAGCGCTCGCGGTAGGGCGGTGGCGCCTTCAGCGCGAAGGAAACGATCAGGCTGCCATCATAGAACGCGACGACCAGCGGCGCGGGCTGGCCCGCCGCCAGCTTCGCCCGCCGCGCGTGATGATGCTCCATCCGCGTGATGACCGTTTCCACTTCCAGCTCGAAGCGGCGTAGCTGGACGAAGCGGCTGGAGTAGCCGGTGTCTTCCGCCGCGCGCGCGTCGCTGGCCTCCGACTCGTCGCCCGCCAGCTCCTCCGGCGTGATGAGCCGCACCGTCACGTCCTTGACGTAGGGTTGCGGCGGCTGGTGGGGATTCTCGAACAGCCCCGCCTGCGCCAGCGCCACGGGCAGCGAGGCGTCGCGCCAGGGTGGGAGCTGGCTGCCGTCTACCGCGAAGGTGGTCACGCCGCGCAGCCGCTCGGCCCAGGCGCGCGCGTCCTCGTGCGTGGCGAAGCGCTGGCCGAAGCGCAGCGCCGGAACCCTCGCCGCTGACTCCTGGACCCAGCGGTCATACTCCACCGTTGGGCGCGCGCCGAGGAACGGCGGCTCACCAGCGCCTTCCGCCTGCGCGGCGCGTATGGCCTCCTGAGCCGCCTCCAGCGCCGCCGCCGTCGGGAATCGCGCGCGCAGGGACATTAGCGCCTGGCGGTAGGCTTCCAGGCCGTCGCCGTGCCGCTCCTGATAGCTCAGCAGCCGCTCGCGCTGGCGCGCCAGCTCGTCCAGCGTCTTGCCCGTATGCAGCATAGCGCCCGCCTCCGTTAACGCAACGCCTCGCGCCGCGGGAGCCGCGAAGGCGGAATGCGGGATCCGTGGCGCCGGCTGGCGCGCGTGGCCGCGTCCGCCCGCCGGTCCGCGCCTCACCGCTAGTACTTCAACGCGCCCAGATCCATCGCGCAGATTGGCCCTACCCGCACAGGCGCCGGATTGTTGTCGGAGCCGACGTACCAGGTGTAGATGATCTGGGTCGAGGTCGTTCTGAGGGTTGTCAGGTAATACACGCCGGGAAGCACTGACGCGAAGCTGTATTTGCCTGTGGACAGATTCAGCGACGCGTGGTAATCCTCCGAAGCGTACGACTGTGACGGGTTGATTTTTCGCGACAGGTAGATAGTTGGCGCGGGATTGCCAGGCGCGCCGGTCATCACGCCCGTCACCGTCACTGGCGCCGCCAGCTTGGCTTGCGCCTGCCTGCCCTGGCTGGTGTCGCCGTAGGACGTCGCCAGCGTCTGGTAGTATGGCACGGCGCTCGCGCAGTCCTGCGACAGTGTCTGCTGGGCCAGCGCCATATAGGCCTGCGCGGCGCCGAGATGCGCGGGTTTGGCGTAGGGGCTGGCGCTATATTTCGTCTGCGCGAGCTCGAACTCAGTGATCGCCTGCTTGTACTGGCTGGCCTTCAGCAATTGCTGGCCATACTGGTAGCGCGCCTGCCCCGAAACATCCACAATGGTCCGCTGGCAGGACGCGTCACAGGCGGGGTCGCTGGCGTAGCTGGCCAGGAAGGTGAGCGCCTGCTGGAATGGCAGGGTTGTGGCGCCGGAGCGGATCCAGGTGACATAGACGCTATAGAGGTCCGCTCGCGCCCGCGACACAGGCGCGCCGCTCTGGGCGTAGGTCTGAGTGACGGTCGCCAGCCTAGAGGCCGCGCCCGCGTCGTCGCCGCTCCTGGATAGCGCCTCGCCCCACTCGGCGTACACCCGCGCGATGTCGGGCGCGTTGGGGGCGTGCTCACCCATCTGGGCGTATTCGTTGATCGCCGCCTGCCACTGGCGCGCGGACTCGAACTGATGGGCCTGGGCGCTTCGCAGCGGGTTGAGCTGGCTGATTCCGGCCAGCCCCCCACCAGTCAGCGCCAGCGCCAGCAGCGCCGCCAGCCCCACCGTTCCCAGCGCGCGCCGCCCGGCGATCAGCCGCGTGACCAGCACAGCGAGAGTCACTACCGCCAGCGCGAAGGCCGCCAGCGCCGCCGCCAGCGCGCCTGTCGCCCAGTCAGCGCCGAGCAGGAGGACCTCAGCCCCAAAGGCCATCGCCAGCGTCAACGCCATCACGAGCGGCGCGGCGATGGTCAGCCAGATGGGGAACGGCTGCGCCAGCGCGGACGGCTCGCGCGGCGGCTCCATCCCTGGATAGCCCTCATACGGAACGGGCGCGTACATGCCGCCATATGGCCTGGGCGGATAGCCTGGCGCGGACGAATACGGCGGCCTTTCAGAGACATGGGTAACCCGGCCGTCTACCACTGTCGGCGCGTCCGCTACCCCTGGCTCGGGCGGCCACGCGGAGCCGCGCCACTCGCGCTGGGCGGCTGGCATCCGCGCGGTAGGCTCATCCGACTGATCGTCCCAGGGTCTCCCCATGGCGTTCCCCCTTGCATGCTCAACGCCGCGCTTTCCAGCGCCATGAGGCGCCGGCGGCGCGCGCGTCGTCTCGACATGATCGCCCGTGCTCTTTTCATTCAGCTCGCCAGCGCGCCCAGGTCATCCGCCAGCGGCGATTCGGAAGCGTAGACCTCCTCGCCTTCGGCCACGCGCGTGGCGCCATCGCGCTTCTCCAGATGGATCACGCTATCCAGCCCCTGCTCGAAGGTATCGTCATGGCTGATGACGATGAGCTGCTCGAAGCCGCGCACGCGGCGGAGCTGTTCGGCCAGGGCGCTGCGCCGCTCGCCATCCATGTTCTGGGTCGGCTCGTCGAAGAACGCCATATCCAGCCGCGTCAGGCGGCGCAGCAGCGCCAGCCGCACAGCCAGCGCCGCCGACATCTGCTCCCCGCCGCTCAATTGCGCGAAGGTGCGCGTCGCGCCGTCGCGCCGCAGCTTGATCTCGTAGTCGTTCTCCCAGGTTAGCGTTCCCGAGCGGTCACCGATGATGTCGCCAAAGATCGTGTTGGCCTGCGTGGAGATCTGGCCGAGCAGCGTCTGCGTCACAAGCGGTCCGGCGTCCTTGATGAGGTCGCGGAACTGCCGCAGGGTCTTTTCCTCTGCCGCCAGTTCATCACGCTCCGCGCGCGCGGCTTCCAGCGCGGCCACCTGCTCCTGCCCGCGCCGGAGCGTCTCTTCCAGTCCGGCGATCATCTCGCCCACGTTGCGGATCGCCTCGCGCGTCTCACCGCGCGCCCGGCCCAGTTTGTCCGCGCGCTCGTTCACCCGCGCCAGTTCATCGGCGTCGAACTGGGCTCGTGCGCTGTCCAGCGCGGCCCGCGCCGCCGCGTCCGCCGTTTCCGCCGCGTCACGCTCCGCCGCCGCCGCGTCGCGCTCCGCTTCGCGCGCGGGACGCTGCCCGGCGATCCGCTCGTTGCGCATGTAGCTGGCGTGCCCCGCCCGCGTGCGCTGGATGTCCGCGTCCAGTGTGGCGATCTCCGCGTCCAGCGTGGCGTAGGGCGCCAGCGCGCCGGCGATGCCCGCCCGCTCCGTGTTGAGCGCGACCAGGGTCTTCGCCACCTCCGCGAGCGCCTCCTCGGTCGCCGCGCGCTCCCTGGCGCGCTCGCGCAAGACGGCGATGCGCCCGCGCGGGTCGCCCAGTTCCTCCAGCGCGGAATCAGCGAGCTGGAGCGCGTTCGGCGCGCCGGCCAGTTTCCCGGCCAGCGCGCGCTGCTCGTCGCGTTCTTCCGTCTCGCGCTCCCGCCGCGCACGCATATCTTCCAGCTCGCGCCGCAGTCCAGGCAGCGCCGCTATCTGGCGATCAGCCTCCAGGCTTTCCTGGAGCAGCCGCTGCGCCTCCGCCAGGTCCGCCGCGTCACCCGCGCGCCGCAACTCGGCGACGATCTCCGCTTCCTCCGCGTCGAGCCGCTTCGCCGTCTCATCACACTCTTCAACCGCCGCGCGCGCCTCCGCCAGCCGCTCCCGGAACTCAGGCAGTTGCTCGTAGTAGGGGGCCTTCTTGCGCGCTTCGTTCGCCTCGGCGGTAATGGCGGCCAGCCCGGCGGCCAGGGGCGCAAGCTCGCGCTCCTCCTCGGCGATGCGCTTGTCGAACCATGCGCGCAGGTTATTCTCGCCGCGCCGCCGGATATTCTGGCATGGCTCGGCCAGAAAGGGGCAATTGCCCGCGCCCGCCTGCTCGCGCGAGCGGCGGGTCTGCGCCAGCCGCGCCTGAGCGGCATTAACCGCCTCCCGCGCCGCGTTCTCCCGCTTCTCCAGCTCTGGCAGACGCTTCGCCAGGGGAGCGATGTCTTCGAGCTTGGCGACATTCGCCTGCTGGCGGGTGACATCCTTCACGGCCTTCTCGCGGCGGGCGGCGTTGCGCGCGCGCTCCTCGCTGATGGCGGCGCGGCGGCGCTCACGCTGCTGGCGTATGGCCACCGCCGCCCGCAGCGCGTCCACCTGCCGCTGGCGCTCTGGCAGCGCGTCCGCGAGGGCGCGCGCCTCCTCGATGCGGGCCACCTCGCGCTCGCGGCTGGTGATAGTCGCTTCCAGCTTCGCCAGCGCATCCGTCGCCTTCGCGCACGCCCGCTCCGCCTCGCGCAGCCGCTCCACGTTCTGCCGCGCCTCATCGCGTTCGCGCTCCAGCTTGCTCTGGCGTTCCGCGTCATCCTGCAGCGCGACGATCTCGCGCTCGGCCCGCTCGATCTCCACGAGCCGCTGGCGCGCGTTGCGCTGGTCGGCTTCGGCGGTGGCCTGGCGCTTCGCGGCGTCCGCGTCGCGCTGGCGCAGTGTGTCGCGATCGCGCTGGCGCTCGCTCGCCGCCGCCCGCTCGCGCTCGGCTCGCAGATAGCGCTCATGGTCGGCGCGCGCCGCTTTCACCGCGTCCTCCGCCGCGCGCGCCTCATCGAACAGCGTTTCCGCGCGCTCCAGCCGCTGCCGCGCTGAGAGCAGGCGCGCCGCCGCGGTCTGGGCGGCGCCCGCGCGCCGTGTCACTTCCGTCTGCGCCAGCAGCAGCGTCTTGCGTCGCTGCTCGATCTCCTCCGCCGCGCGCTCCTGCTGGTCGCGCTCGGCCTCCAGCGCCCGCAAGCGCGCGCGGGCCTCATCCAGCCGCGCGCGGGCCTCATCCAGCCGCGCGACCTCGCGCTCTAGCGCATGGATTTCCGCCTCCTGGATTCCCTGCCGCTGCGCGAGATAGCTCACCGTGTCATGCAGCTTTGTGTACGCCTGGCCATAGTCCTCGACCTGCAGGAGCGCGTCGAAGCGCTTCTTGCGCGGCGCGGACGACAACTGGAAATCAGCGGTGAGCGACCCCTGAGGCACGCCAATCGCGCTGGCGAAGAGGTCCTTGAGCGCGACCGTGCTATCAATGCGCAACTGGTCGCGCAGGAATGCGTGGATATCGGCGGACGAGTCGTACTTTACTCCCGTCTCGGGGTCTACGATATACCAGGTGGCGCCACTGCCGCAGCGCCGCACCGCTTCATACTCGCGGTCATCTTTCGCGGAAACGAAGCGGACCGTGACCTTGCCAGAGCTCTCGCCCTCGCGGACAAAGCCATCCTGTTTGTAGGGCAGATAATCGAAGAGCGCCCAGCCAATGGCTTCGAGCAGGGTAGTCTTGCCCGCGCCATTGTGGCCGCGGATGGCTGTCACGCCGCGCTGGAGGTCTATCACCGCGTTGCGGTAGCTCTTGATATTCGTTAGCTCGACCCGGATAATCCGCATACCTTCGCGCCCTTCACCGGCCATGCCCATGACGGGAGGGCCACAGCTCCCTAACGCCGCAATCCGTCGCGCCCGCCTGAAACCGGAAACCTTGCCCTGTTTGTCCTACGCGCTTCCGCTCATCCCTCTACATTACAGGCGCGGCGGAGGCGGCGCGGGTCACAGGCGCCCCATCTGGCGCGTGATAGTGGTCGCACAGCGCAAGTATAGACCGGATGGTGGCGTCCCGGCTTCCACGTGGGAGACTTGTGGCGCCGCGCGGAATTTATGAAAGACAGTTTCGGCTTTCGCTTCCTGACGTTATAAATAGCTGCCTCGCCTGGAGAGATTACGAAATTCCAAGGCGATCTTGAATCGCTCTGTCCCCAATCAGCCAAGCGGTTCTCTCGACGCAAGCGCGCATAACTGCTATGATAGCGCAGGTAGCCACCTTCCGCGCTGAAGGATTTCACGAAGCGCTTGAGTGGATGGCCATATATGGTCAACAGCTATCAGTTTACTCGCGTCTACCCCACATGGTGATTGTCGGCACGCATGAAGGGGGCAATTAAGCGCAGGAGAGTTTCGGATGGTGATGAAGGATGTTGAATCAGAGCAAAAGCGCGCTGGAAAAGCGACCATCTACTCGCGCAACTGGGCGTTCGTCTCACCACAACTGCAAGCAAAGCTGGCATCTACTCGCTTGTTGTTCGCAGGGACAGGCCTTGGCAGCGTAATCGCTCGCGCGGCTGTTCAGACAGGGTTCCAACAGTTCATCCTTGCTGATGGAGACACAGTCGAGGAGTCCAATCTGAACCGGCAGGCGTTCACTGGCGCGCAATTGGGCCAGAACAAGGCGCAAGCGATCGCTGACACTATTCTGGCGATCTCTCCTGAGGCAAAGATCGAGGCTATTCCGAACTACCTCGCAGCGGATGATTTTCCGGACTTAGTGCACGGCGTTGATCTGGTCATAAACACCATTGATCTTGATAACCCAGCGTTTCTCGCACTCAATCGGGAAGCGCGCGCGCAAGGAAAAGTCACCCTGTTTCCGATGAATCTCGGCTGGGGTGGATGTCTGCTAGTCTTCTCACAGACGGCCATGTCCCTCGACGATTATCTGCGAGATGGCGACCCAGCGGCTAAACCTGAAACGCTCGTGACTAATCTGATTGAACGCGTCGCCACTACCCTGCCAGGCGGCATGCCAGACGAACTAGCGCGTCTGCTGCCGCGTTACGTGAGCCGCACCCCTGAAAGCTGGCCATTCGATCCCCAACTTGGGGTCGCCGCGCATCTGACGGCCGCGCTGACGGTACGCGCCGCTGTGGCGCTCGTGGCTGGCGAACCTGTACGGGTAGCGCCGGATGTGATCTGGGTTGACGCGACGAGCGCGATAGCGCCTATGGCGAACAGCGTCGAGGTTGACGCTATCGAAGGTGAGCCTTCTCTCCACGAGGTTACTAGTTATGGTGAGGCTGACCTTACATACTCTGGGGATCGCCTCGACGTTCCAGAAAATATGGCTGTCACTGGCCCATCTGTCACTTCGGATGTCAGAACTGAGCCAATAGCAGTGATAGACCCCGCGCCCTTTCAGTTGGAGCGGCTTCAGCGGCGTATCCAGCGCAAGATGAGCGGGTTCAAAGTGATCACTCGCTCCGACACAGGCCTCTCGGTGATTACCACTCCACATGGCGCGCTCTTGGATGATGAGCGCGCCGCGCTCGCCCGCTACCGACTGGAGCAATATGTCCTCGCCGGCTTTTATCGCGCCGATCTGACCATCGACGTGGGTATTCGTGAAGATCCGAGCATGGCGCTGCTCAATCCAGACGACGTTCATATCATTGTCGCCACAACGGACGGTATCATCGCGTCATATCTCTGTCTCCAGCGCGCGTCGAGCACATTACGTCACGCCATGAGCGAAGCAGGAGCCTGCGCTCCCGCAGAGTTCTCACTGTATCCTGTAATGTCAAAGTTCGACCGCCCAGTCTTTCCTGTAGAAACCGAGTATGGTGAATTATTCGCCAGACATCCGGGCTTCCTGGAGACGCCAATCAGCACTGTGCGCGAGATTACCCGGCTTGTGCGAAACCTCAGTCAGGATGGCGGCATTCGAACGCGGCTCAGACAGATCGTTGATCTTGCTATCGCTGAAACGCTCGTGGCTACAGAACGCCATATGGTTGACCGCTCAAATCGTATCGAGGCGATCATCGGCTGCATGGCGCCTGAAGCGCGTCAAGCTCTTTTCAATTTCAGGATCCCGATAGCCTATGCGCCCAACGCGATAATCATGGGAGACAATCTGAGTGGTGGAGCTCCCGAAAAAGGGTTATTGTGGACAGACGAATCCCATGAGACTGGACGGTTTTGGCCATTCGCGCTATCGGATATTGATGTTCGCGCCGAATCAGATCACTTCGACCGCCTAGAAGCTGCGTTGAACTGCGCATCTGTGCAAGAAGCCAGAAGGATGCTAGCGTTCGTGCGGCGTGGGGCGGGACGGGTACGCCACTCGCGGTATGCGGGGTTTGTGGAGCATCTGGACTATGCTGGCGCCCACCATTCCATCGCGTGGACAGATTTTGACAGCCAGGCGCTCATGGACTCGTAAAAAGGGCAGACGCTCTCTCAAGTTCGCTCTCTCACCTGGCGCCCGTATGTCAAACTGAGTGGGGCACGGAGTCACCGAATGAATTGAATTGAATCGCCATGTCATCGAAGATACTGGGGTGAGAAAATCGAGGAGGATCATGAGGAAGCGAGTGGTTCCGCGCTTGAACAGACCAGATCGGCCAAACCCATTCGCTGCCTTTCGCTGTTCCTACGCAAAGCGTGAGCCTTTCCCGTTGTACGCTGCCATCCTTTATCCTGCGCCAGAAATGGCGCGTCAACATGGAGCTTTCCGATGAGCACGACAGGTTATCCACGTGATCCACGTTCGCTCCCCCCGAGCGCGCCAAATACGCTCACACACGCTGAACGCTCAGGTCAGAGGGCAAACCCGCCACAGGTCAACTGGTGGTTACGCCTGGTGAGTAGCGGCTGGGAAACGGATCAAAACACAGCTACCGCGCGTGAGCGCACGCGACGCAGTGTCTTGATGGCCTGGATTATCGCAGCGATGTTTGTTGTCAGTGTTCTGCTGGGTGGTAGCGTCTTACTTAACCCAACTGGAGTACAGGCGCCAGGGACATTGACTGCCTCGATCGTGCTGATCCTCGGCACGCTCACCGCCGCCGCGCTGAACCGGAGCGGCAATGTGACCCCTGCGGGCGCGCTACTGACACTGCTTATTATGGCGGCGATTCTGGAAGCGGTCGTCGCGCCAGGACCCCTCACTCTGGTATATCTACCCGCCTATGACATGTTCGTTGGTGCGATCGTGATCGCGGCCTCAATCCTCCCGCGACGCATGACGTTTTTCGCGGCGGCGCTGAGCATTGTGTTGATTCTGGCTGATTTCGCGCTTCAACCCCACGGCGCGGATGTCACAGCGGCAATCGCCCAATATGGGCCTGCGGCAATGGTAACTCGCCCCATCATGGAGATCGTGATTGTCGCGACAGTCGCGTATTTGTGGGTGCGTGGCCTCCAGGAGCAGGTGCGCCGGGCTGACCGCGCCGAGGAGATCGCCCGCCTGGAGAGCCTGGTCGCCGACCAGAAGCGCGCGCTGGATTACGGCGTCGAGCAGCTGACGCAGGCGTTCGTTCGCAGCGCCAACGGCGACTACAACGTGCGCGTCAACATTCCCCAGCAGAACCCGCTCTGGAGCATCGGCGCCCAGATGAACACCTTCGTCCAGCGGCTCGGGGCCGCCAACCAGGCCAATTTCGAGCTGGAGCGCGCCCGCCAGGAGGCCTACCGGCTGGCCACCGCGCTCGATGACTGGCGCGCCGGGCGTGTGCCGATCTGGCCCGTCCCCTCTGGCA
Source organism: Chloroflexota bacterium (assembly GCA_021814145.1). GTDB lineage: Bacteria > Chloroflexota > Ktedonobacteria > Ktedonobacterales > JADMIN01 > JAKAIY01. Next base: position 39,659 of record JAKAIY010000005.1, on the reverse strand, counting down.
CCGTGGTAGACCCGCTGATCCAGCGCCTCACAGGCGCCCGCCCGCAGCTCGGCGACGGCTCCCAGACCTACAATCCATCTGACGCCGGCGGCAATCCGTTCGGCTGGGGCTGATACGCCAGCGCCGGCGAGGGCGCTCAGCGCGGCGCGCGCCCTCGCCGCCTGGGTCACCCGGGCACGATCAGCAGCGGGAGCCGCGATCCTTCCAGCACATGCTCGGTGACGCTTCCAAGCGCCCACCGTCGCAGGCTGGCGCCGCCGCGCGTGGCGAGCGCGATCAGCCGGGTTCCTTCGCCCGCGCCCGGCGCAATCTCCTCACCCGCCCGTGTTTCGTCCACACGCCAGAGGACGCGCTCCGGGCGCTCCGCCGCTATGGCGAGCGCGCTCGCCGTGTCCGCGGCCTCTACGGCGGCCCACCGCGCCCGCACGGCGTACTGGGAGAGATCCCCCGTCTCCAGACGCGCCGCGGCGGCCCGCAATGTGGCGTCCGCCTGTTCGAGACGCTGGTTACGGTCACGCGCGCCTCCCCTCGCGGTATCCTCCGGCGCGGGTGGGCGCACGACGGTGAGCAGGCGCGCCTCGGCTGGGCCAGCGCCCGCGAGCGCGCGCAGCAGACGCGCGGCGGGCTCAAGCGCGCGCCCGGCGAGCTCCGAACCATCCAGACCAATATAGCCAAGCCACACCACGCCCGGCGCAAGCGGCTCCGCTTGCGCCGCGATCTGCTCCCCGCGCAGGACAAGCGTGGGCGCGGGCGTGTGGCGCACCACATACTCCGCGACACTTCCCAGCGCCCGGCGCGTGAAGCCTGAGCGTCCGTGGCTGGTCATCACAATCGTGTCAGCCTCATAGGCCGCCGCCATATTAAGAATCGCTCGCGCGACCGCGCCTCCTAGCGCCACAGGCTCGATGGGGATGCCGGCCAGATCCGCGCGCCCACTGACGCGCGCCAGATAGGCGCGGGCCTCGCGCAGGTCGCCGGTGTCATTCCCCACTACCAGCTCAGGCGTAAACTCTGAGGGCATGACCTGATAGACCCGCAGGAGCAGCAACTTGCCCCCACTTGCGCGGGCGAGTCGCGCGGCGACTGGAAGCGCGCGCTCCGCCAGCGCGGACCCATCCAGCGGAACCAGAATTCGGGCCAGCATCATACCACCTGCCAGTTCTGTTCATTCGGATGCCTGATGACGTATCATCACGCCACGCTCGAACAGTCACATAACGAGGTCACACGCTGGTCACACAGCGTCCCCTGGCTCTCGCGAACGCGTCTCGCCTAGCGGCAAGGCGCTACGAGGCTTCCGCCCGCTTCTTCATGCGATATTCGTGAAGGCCCTTCTTGAGCGTACCGAGCGCGACCGTGGCGCAGGTTGGCCGCGCCATCACCACCTCACGGCCCAGGTCGTCCATGAGCGTCTCGAAGCTCAGCGCCTCAACTTCTTCCACGGTCATTCCCGCTGTCAGCTCGGTGACATAGGACGCCGCCGCCATGCTGATCGTGCAGCCAGAGCCCTCGAACGTCACTTCCTCGACATGGCCGTCGGGCGAGACCTTCGCGTACATCTCGACCGTATCCGAGCATCCCGGATTGCCGCCCGTCAGATGCACATCGGCGTCCGGCAGGGATCCCCGGTTACGGGGACGCTGGTAGTGGTCAACGAGAAACTCAATCGCCTCCTGGCGGTCCATTGTCATCGCCTTATCGCCTCGCTTTCACCGGGCTATCCCCGGCGCCGCGCCAACTTCACACAATACAAAGTATACCGCGCGGCGCGAACGGCGCGAGTACGCCGCGCAAACGCTTGACAAGCGAGCGCTCTCGCGTTAGGATGGGCGCGCCACCCACGAGACACGGGGGCATGGAGCGCGCCACTGCGCGAGCGGCGAATGGATGACCGCTCGTCGCGCGGCGAAAAACAGGATCAAACAGGATCGAGGAAGATCGCATGTCCTGGTTTAACCGTTTCCGTCATCATGACGCGCGAAGCGACACACAAGACACACAAAAGGCGGGCGCGACAGACTCCGCGGGGTACATTCTTCAGGGTGGACGGCGCAGACTCGCCGCGGCGCCCTATCAGCTTCCAACCGACATGCTGGAAACCAACCGCCTGGATTTCCAGCACTATATGCTGCGCTACGCGATGCGCGGCATTTACGCGGCGCCGCTGGAGCGGCCGGGCGGTATCCTCGATGTGGGCTGCGGCACAGGGCGCTGGGCGCTGGAGATGGCGACGATCTTCCCAGACGCCAACGTCGTTGGTGTGGATATTACCCCACCCGCTATCGAAGACCCCACAACGCTGGCCGGATTTCAGACAAGGCCCGATAACTTCGCATTTATCCAGACCAACATCCTCGACACGCCGCTGCCATTCGCTGATAACACGTTCGACTTCACGCATATGCGGCTGCTCTTCCTGGCCATCCCCGCCAACCGCTGGCAGGATGTTGTCCGCGAGCTGGTCCGTGTCACCCGGCCCGGCGGTTGGGTCGAGCTGGTCGAAGGCGGATTTTCCCAGGACGTCGGCCCGGTTTCCGACCGCTTCAATCACTGGATGGACGCCCTCAGCCGCAAGCGCGGCATAGACATCAGCCAGGGCGCCCGCGTAGGCGAGTTCCTGAGTGAAGCGGGTCTGGTTGGCGTGCAGACGCGCACAGTGGCGCTGCCAATCGGCTCCTGGGGAGGGCGCGCTGGGCAGATGATGGAGTCCGATATCCTCGCGGTTGGCGCGGCGATGCGCGGCGTCATCATCGCCAGTGGCCTCGCGACGGAGGAAGGGTTCGACGCCACAACCGCGGGCTCGCGAGCGGAACTGGCTAGCGATCAGTACCGCTCGACCTTCCCGTTCTATGTCGCCTATGGTCAGAAGTTGTAGCGCGGCGCGGCGTCAGCGGTGAAGGTTCGCGCCATAGTCCTCGGCCAGCCCGGCGATCAGCGTCGCCGGGTCCACCGGGCGCGCCGGGGTGATGACCGTCACGCCTGACCGCGGCAGCACGGCGATGGTGTATGGCACGCCTTGCGCCGCCAGCTCCCGCGCCAGAATCGGGTCTGGCTCGCTCAGGTTCAGGATAAAGCTGGGCGTCGCCGCGACCTTCACCCGCGCGAGGGAGCCCGGCGGGCGCACGATGCCGTGCTGATAGACCTGATCGTAGTAATCGGCGCAGACCGTTCGCCCGTCCGTCTCGTAGGTGACGATATTGCCGATCCAGTGATTGCACCACGCCGCCTGGATGTGATGCGCGCGGAGATACGCCAACAGCTCGCCCGAATCGGTCATGCCGTAAGGGTAGTACGGCGACTGGAATGTCCGCTGCGGGCTCGCCAGCAGATAGGACGCGCCTTGCGCCAGGCCGCCCGCGAGCAGGAGCGCCAGCGCCGCCGTCCACAGCCCACGCGCCACCCGCGCGCCCGCCGCGGGCCAGAGCGCCATCCACACCAGCGGCGCGCTGAGCGTCGCCAGCGCCAGGAAAGGCGCGACCAGCGCCAGCGGCACGGCGTAGCGTCCCGCCAGATCGTGATCGCAGCCGCCGATCAGCACCGGCCAGGCGGAGGTCCCCAGGCAGAAGATCGCGCTCACCGAGAGCGCGTAGAGCAGCGGCAAGCCCAGCCGGGGCGCGCCCGCCAGCGCCGCGCGGCCACCCAGCCGCCGCCCAACCGCCAGCCACAGCGCCAGCGCCAGCCCCACTACCGGGAGCGCCAGCGGCGCCAGCCGCAACGGGGCCAACGCGGCGCTCTCGCCAGGCAGCGCGCCATCCAGCACACGCGGCGCGGAGCAGGTCAGATACGCGCGGGTAATCGCCTGGGCCAGCGCGAGGCGTCCCTGCGCGGCTACGGGCGTCTGTTGCGCTGTCACCGCTGGCTGCGTGAGGTAGACGGTGATGTTCGCGCCACCCGTCTGAACGGCGTAGACCCAGGCTGGCAGGCCGCCCAGCGCCGCTCCGGCGATGGCCGCCAGCGCGCCCAGCCCGCTCTGCCGCGCGCCAGCGCGCCCGCCAGCCGCCAGCCGCCGCGCGACGGCGAACGCCAGCCACAGCCCGCAGGCCACCAGCGCGTAGCTGATGAGCGGATTGACCCAGAAGCCCAGCCCCGCCAGGAATCCCCAGACCGCCCAGCGCCGCGCCAGTTCCCACGTCCCCGCGCCGTCGCGTAGCCGCTGCGATAGCTCCACCGTCGCCAGCAGCAGCGCCAGCGTAATGACGTAGATCTCAATCTGCCCGCCCCATGCCCGCAGCTCCGTCACCGCGTCGTAGACAGGCGGGACCGCCGCCATCAGCCCCGCCAGCCCCGCCAGCAGGGGCGTGGCGCGCCCCTCGCGTGGCGCCAGCGCCAGCGCCAGCCGCCATGTCAGATAGACCAGCGCCAGCGAGAGCGCGATGGGGATCACGCGCAGCGCCCAGGCGGTTGGGCCAGTCATGGCGATCACCCCGGCGATGAGGTAGGTCTCCAGGCTGCCCATGTAGCTCTGGCCGTAGAAATAGATCGGAAACTGCCCGCGTAGGATATGCTCCGCCTGGATGCCGACCAGCGCCTCGTCGCCGTCAATCACCGCGCCCGTACGGATGACAAGCGTCACCCGCGCGATCAGCGCCGCCGCCAGCGCCAGCCACAGCGGCGCGCGCGGATGGCGTCGCGCCCACGCGACCAGCGCGCCAGCCCATCCTTGCGCTGGCGCGCCATCATCGGGGAATCCGCTCTGGCGCGCCCTGTCCATCTCGCCCGCGACATCGCGCGCCTCAGATGTCACTCGTTTCCTCCCACCAGCTCACGCCGTATCCGGCTAGGCGCACGCATCGCTGGCCGCGCCTGGCCTCGCCCGCGCAGTATACCATGCTTCCGCCCCACCCATTTCCGCTGGTGGGTGGGAGCGACGGAATAGACCCTTGTCACACGATGAGCCTTCATCAGCGGACCATGAGCATGGGACCATGAGCGTGATAGAGGGAGGGCGCGACCATGTCGCTCGACGATCAGCTAGCCGAGATTCTCACCTCGCTCGGCGTAACGATGGAGACGGTAGAGACGGTCGAGCGCGCCGCCTGGACGCCGGGCGCGACCGCCGGACGGGAGGAGCAACAGCGACCTATGAACAATAATGACTGGCTCGACGATTGGGGTGATGAGGCGGAATGCGACGAGGACGCCCCAGCGGAGTTCTCCCTCTTCCAGACCTCACGCGAGCATTACGGAGCTTTCTACCGCCTCGATCTGGTGGCTGGCGCGCCGCAGCTGCGCATCTTCGCCCCCGACGAGGAAAGCGCGCTCAAGATGCGCTGCTACCTCGTCCGCCCGGTGGAGGGCGCGCCCATCCGCGAGTGGTTCCGCGCCAGCCGCGCGCACAGTGGCTCCGAGGCTTACAGCGCCGGGCGCGAAACCATCGAGCAGCACCTGCTTTTCGCCGCGGGCGAGGCCCTCAAGCGCCTCTTCTGGGCTGGCGATCCTGATCGCATGCGCTTCCCCACCGAGATTAGCGTCCGCCGCATCGCCTGATCCCGCTTCGATGGCGTCAGAATAGCCCGTGCTTCTCCCGACTGGTAATGGACTGGGGAAGCGCGGGCGTTTGATTGTGCGGCTAGCGCGCCGCCGTGTCTGGCTGTGGCGCGGTGGGCGCAGTAGACGCGGTGGCCTCTGGTGAGGGCGCGGCGAGTTTGCCTGGCCACCAGTTCCACCGCCCCAGCAGCAGCGTGATGCTAGGAATCATCAGCCCGCGCACGATAAAGGTATCCAGCAGCACACCGACCGCGACGCAAATGCCAAACTGGTAGAGCAGCGTGAGTGGCGTGGTTGTGAGCACGGCGAAGGTCCCCGCGAGGATCAGGCCCGCCGATGTGATGACGCCGCCCGTATTCGCCACCGCGACCGGCACACCCGCTTCCAGTCCGCGACGCTGCGCCTACTCGCGCACGCGGCTCATCAGGAAGATGGTATAGTCGGCTCCTAGCGCCACCAGGAAGATGAACGTGTAGAGCGGGATCGCGTAGTAGATGCCATCCTGCCCTTGCACGCGCTGGAACATGAAGCTGCACACGCCAATCGCGGCGAAGAAGTTGAGCGTGACGGCGGCGAGCAGATAGAGCGGCGCGATCAGGCTGCGCAGCAGCAATATCAGCACGATACCCACCAGCGCCAGCGTCGCGGGGACGATCAGGCGCGTATCGCGCTGGTCGTCAGCCTGCGTGTCGGCCAGTTGCGCAGTCTGGCCCGCGATGTAGGCTGTCGCGCTGGTGGTCTCGCCCGCGCCCAGCCCGCTGTCCCTGATCGCCTGGTCCACAGCGCCGCGCAGCGTGGCGATGCGATCAATCGCGGGCAGCGCGTAGGGGTCATCATCGAAAGCCACCGAGAGCCGCACGGTCGAATTGTTCGCCGAGACGTACTGCGCGCTGGCGGCGTAGGCACCGATGGCCGCGAGGAGTTGCGGGTCTGTCACGCCCCCTGGCGCGCCGCCAACTTGCGGCGTTTGACCCGAACGGATCGCCTGCTTCAGCGCGGCGGGCAGCGTCGCGATGGACGCCTGCAGCGCCTGCGGGCTGACGCTAGGAGGCTGGCCGAGCGGGCGCGTCGGCCCCTGGACCTCGGCGACGTGTGGCTGCCGCGCCAGCTCGGCGGTGATGGCGTCTATCTCCGCGAGATGGTTGTAGGCGTTCGCGTCCGTCCCACGTAGCTGGATCAGCACGGTCGTCGGCGCCAGAGAACCGGCGGGAAAGTGGTCCTGTAGCACGGCATAGCCGGTGGTGGCGTCTGTCTGGTCGCGGAACGAGGTCAGGAAGTTGTAGCTGCGCGCGATGCCCAGGTTGCCCAGCGCCAGAATTGCCAGCAGCAAGACACTGCCCACCAGCGCCACCACACGATGTCGCGCTGTCCACGCGCCCAGCCGCCCCCAGAAGCCGCGCAGGCGGGCGACTTCGCCGGGCTGCGCGTCAGCGGCGGCGACCTCGGGCTGATAGCGTGGGATGAAGGGCCAGAACGCCACGCGGCCCAGCCAGGTGAGCAGCGCGGGAACCAGTGTCAGGCCCGCCACCAGCATCACCGCGACCGAAATGGCGAGCGTGGGGCCGAGCGACGAATACAGCCCGATTGTCGCCAGCAGCAGCGTGAGCAGCGACAGGATGACCGTGCCCGCGCTGGAGGTGATCGCCTCACCGACGGCGCGCATCGTCGTGCGCATGGCAAGGTGCTTGTCCTCGGTGCGGCGCAGCTCCTCGCGGAAGCGGGAGACGATGAAGATGGTGTAGTCAGTTCCCGCGCCGAAGAGCAGGACCGTCGCGATGGAGCTTGCCTGCTGGCTTACCGCGAACAGGCCGCCGCGCGCCGCCAGCGCGAGCAGGGCGTCGGCCACCTGCGCCACCAACCCGACCGCCACAAGGGGCAGCAGCGGCAGTATAGGCGAGCGGTAGACGACCAGCAGTAGGATGAGCACCAGCCCAACCGTCGCTAGCAGCAGGGTGACATCCGTGCCGGTGAAGACGGTGATCGTATCGGCGACGATACCCGCCGGTCCGGTGACATAGCCACGCAGCGCGCCGCCAGTCTGCGCCGCCACCTCCGCGCGTATCGCCGTGATCACGCTGGAGATGCCATTGGCGTCCGCCGGCTCAGTCGTCAACTGGACGATCATCGTCATCGTCGTGCCATCTTTGGAGAGCAATTGCGGGGCGGCTTGCGGCACGGTGAAGATCGAGATGACCTGGCCAACTCCAGCGGGCTTCGCGGACGAGGTCAGCCAGTCGCTCACATTGCGGGCGCTGGCGCGGTCAGCGTCGTTCAGGCCGTTGGGGTTGGTGAAGACAATGATCGCGGGCGCTCCCCGACTGTCGGGAAACTCCTTCAGCAGCAGCCGCTGCGCGACCTGCGAGGCGTCGCTACTGGGGATCTGCTGGGTGTTGTTATCGTAGACGTCGGCGAGGCGTGGCGCGAAGACCGAGAGCAGACCGACGGCCACCAGCCAGAAGGCGATGGTCACGAACTTACCGCGCCGCGATGAGGCGGCGTCGGTGAGCGCATGCAAGAGGCGCGGGATCATGAACGCTATCACTTTCCGTTTGTTGGACTGCGCGATGCTGGCGAGTCATACTCACGTAGCGCGATGTTACCGACTGATTAGTAACATTTCAGGACGCAAAAAGTCAGCGCAAGGGGCTGGCGCCTGGCGCGTCCGGTCTATCATCCGGGCCGGGCGCCGACGCCGTTGAGAAAGACATCGAGCAGCGCGTCAATCGCGCGCCTGGTGGCCTCCTCGTCGCGTGGGGCCGTCAGCGGCTGCGGCATGGGATTGCTCGCGCGCGGCAGCAGCATGCAGAGGTGCATAAAGACGTAGGTCGAGAACGAGAGATCCATCGCACGCAGCTCTCCAGCCTGAGCCCCATCATCGAGCACACGGTGGACGGCCTCGAACATGCCTGCTCGCCACACGCGCTCGACCTCGGCGCGCTGCTCCGGACTGAGCAGGGCGTACTCCTCGCGGACGAAGCGCGTCATATCGAATGGCTCCTGCTGTGTCAGGCTCCACATGATGCGCCGCAGCCGCTCACGCGCGCTCTCACCAGTGGCGTCGCGCGCCTCGGCGAAGAGCGCGCTGTAGCGGGCGAGCATGTGCAGCAACGTCGCGTAGAAAAGCTCCTGCTTGTTCTTGAAGTGATGGAACAGCGCCGTTTTGCTGACGCCGAGCCGCTCGGCGATGACGTGCATGTTGATATGCTCGTAGCCGCCGGTCAGATAGAGTTGTTCCGTCACCCGCAGGATGCGGTCGCGGGTATCCGTCGTGCGGCCATCACGCGCATGTGAGGCCACCAGGTCGCCATCGCTCACGCTGTCGCTCACTTCAGGAATAGGTTACCATTCGGTAAGTATTGTGCCGCGACCAGGTGAGGGCAAGTCAAGAGTATGGAGAGTCTGGCAGATATATTCGCGGCGACAGGCATGTGGTCACGAAGCCTGTGCGAGCAGGCTGGGCCACGGGCTGATTTGTGATGCGCGTGAGACGGTAGACGGGGGTATTTGCCCGCTCGTTCTCTCTGAGCCGTGATATGCTGGCTGTGTCGAGTGGGCGCTTCCACTAAGGCTTGGCCCACTCTGCGTGGAAGGCGCGCCTCGTTCCCTGGCGCGCATGGCAAGTGTTGCAAGGAGGAGACACGATGGAGACGAGTGTTCCGGACGCCACGTCACAGGCCAGCGCGCGTGAACAGCCTGTCGAGACCTCGCTGAGCGGCGCGGCGCTGCTAGGCAATCCGCGATTGAACAAGGGCAGCGCGTTTCCAGAGGACGAGCGCGCGGCGTTTCATCTGCATGGTCTGCTGCCTCCTGGCGTCATGACCATCGAGCAGCAGCTTGCCCGCACGTATGAGAGCTTCCGCGCCAAGACCACCGACCTGGAGCGCTACATCTATCTGGCCTCCCTGCAGGACCGCAACGAAGTGCTCTTCTTCCGCCTGCTGCAAGAGCATATCGCCGAGATGAGCCCCATCATCTATACGCCGGTGGTCGGCCTGGCCTGCCAGAACTTCAGCCACATCTACCGCCGCCCGCATGGCCTCTACATCTCCTACGAGCAGCGCGACGACATCGAGCGCATCCTGCGCGCGGCGCCTGTCCCCGATCCGCGCGTGATTGTCGTTACCGATGGCGAGCGCATCCTGGGCCTGGGCGATCTGGGCGTTGGCGGCATGCTGATCCCCATCGGCAAACTCGCGCTCTATACGCTCTGCGCGGGCATCGCGCCCAGCACGACGCTGCCCATCATCCTGGACACCGGCACGGATAACCAGCAACTGCTCGCCGACCCGCTCTACCTTGGCTGGCGACATCCGCGCGTGCGCGGCGCGGAGTACGACGCCTTCGTGGACGCCTTCGTGACCGCCGTACAGCATGTCTATCCCGGCGCGCTGCTGCAATGGGAGGACTTCGCGCGCGGCAACGCGCGGCATCTGCTCGAGCGCTACCGTGACCAGCTGTGCACCTTCAATGACGACATCCAGGGCACGGCGGCGGTGACGCTGGCTGGCCTGCTCGCAGCCGCTGATGTCATGGGCGTCCCGCTGCGCGAGCAGCGTGTGGTGATGCTCGGCGCTGGCTCGGCTTCCACGGGCGTCGCTGACCTGCTGGTCATGGCGATGGTGGAGGACGGCGCGAGCGAGGTGGAGGCGCGCGGGCGCATCTGGCTGCTGGACAGTCACGGCCTCGTCCACACTGGACGGACAGACCTCAACACCGAGAAGGCGCGCTACGCCCAGCCCGCCTGGCCCCCCACTGGCGGCGCGGACCAGCCGCTCGACCTGCTGGAGGTTGTCCGCCACGTGCGCCCGACGATCCTGATCGGCACAGCGGCGCGCAAGGGCGCGTTCAGCGAGGAAGCCGTGCGTGAGATGGCGCGACACGTCGCGCGCCCAGTGATCTTCCCGCTTTCCAACCCGACTGAGAAGAGCGAGGCCACGCCCGCCGACCTGCTGCGCTGGACGGATGGCCGCGCGCTGGTCGCCACTGGCAGCCCTTTCCCCGATGTGGAGCTTGATGGGCGTCCAGTCCACATCGGCCAGTGCAACAACATGTTTGTCTTCCCCGGCGTCGGGCTGGGGGTCCTGGCCAGCGGCGCGCGGCGCATCACCGACGGCATGTTCCTCGCGGCGGCGCGCGCGCTCAGCGCCGCCGCGCCCAGCCGGGGCGATCCCCAGGCGCCGCTGTATCCACCCATTGAGCGGGTCCGCGCCGCCTCGCGCGCCGTGGCCCTCGCTGTCGCCGCCGAGGCTATGCGCGCGGGCGTGGCTGGCCAGCTCGACCCGGAGACTCTCGCCCAGCGCGTGGACGCTATGATGTGGGAACCGCGCTACAGGCCGCTGGCGCCGCGGCGAGATGGTGAAGGGTGATTGGGCTACCGTTCGGAGCGTCCACAGGGAGAATGGCTTGGCATGATGGAGCCGCAGCGGCCCCGTTCTACTTCCCAATGGCGTTCATACGCCGAACACCGTAAAGGAGAGGCCCCACATGGCAGCAGGCGACGAGAAGGCGACGAAGAAGCCCGCGAAGGCGACTGATGGATTCACGGACGAGGAACGCGCCGCGATGCGGGAGCGCGCCCGGGAGTTGAAGGCAGCCGCGAACAAAGCGGACGGGGAGCGCGACGCGCTCGAAAAGATCGCCGCGATGCTGGAGCCGGATCGCGTCATGGCCGAGCGGCTGCACGCGATCATCAAGGCCAGCGCGCCAGCCCTCGCGCCGAGGACCTGGTATGGGATGCCCGCCTATGCCAACAAGGACGGCAAGATCGTCTGCTTCTTCCAACCCGCGGACAAGTTCAAGGCGAGGTACGCGACGCTGGGCTTCAACGACAGCGCGAACCTCGATGATGTCGCCATGATGAACGGCGCGTGAAGGGGATGAGTATGTGAAAGCGGCAGCCGGCGAAATCGCCGGCTGCCGCTTTTTGTCATTTGGTGAGACCGATGGGATTCGGGCCAATGACACGAGGCTTTCCAGTCACCGTCTGTAAGCTACGGGCCAAAGCCACTTGAATTCCTGGATAGCGTCCATCAGTGATGACGAAGCCTCTACCTTTCCGGTTGCCACGCACACGGCCAAGACGCGGCTACCAGGGGCGGGACAGAACGCCCAAGCGCAGGGCTCCTGTCGCACGCCCCCGACAGCGCGTGTCAGGCCCGACTATTGACATGCCCGGAATGGGCGCCTATGCTGTGGCTGATATCTCGAGCCAGGCTGTGCGCCGTCTCAGGCACGGTTGATCCTTCCACTTGCCTAGACGCAGACGCAGGGAGGCGCCAAACGAGCGTGCGCGCCTGGCGGGTGGATGTGTGTGGCGCTGGCAAGTGGTCTCAGAGGAGGTCGTATGGACTTCCCATCTTCTCCACGCTTTCCCACGGAGTCCTTGACGCGCGTTCTCTCTGGGTGGAAGCGCGCTGGCCGACTCTTGGCCGGATACCGGGCGCGCCCATACAACCCAATCTGGCTCCCGGCGCGCCTGCAACATCCGCTGATCGGCTATGGAGCCGCTGTGCTGCTGCCGGCGCTCGCTCTGCTGCTGTCGACCTGGCTCTCGGTCGTCTTCCCCACGCTCTCCATTCATAGCGCGTTCGAGCTGCTCATGGTCGCGCTCGTTGCGTTCCTGTTTGGAGTTGGGCCGAGCTTGATCGCGGTACTGGTGAGCGTCGGGGTATTCTGGTTCCTGGTGCTTCCAGTTAAAGGAAGCTGGTGGTTATCCTCAGTGGACGATTTGGTCTCGCTTGTCTTGTTAGCGGCGGTCGGCCTGTCGCTGAGTCTGCTGGCCAGTCTCAATGAACTGGCCCGCCGTGAGGCCATCGCCGCCACCGAGGCGCGGGACACCTTCCTGTCCATCGCCGCGCATGAACTGCGTACACCGCTGACCGTCACCAAGGCCAGCGTGCAACTGGCGCAGCGGCGAATCGGGCGCACGGTTGCTGTGGCGGATAAGTGCGAGCCAGCGGTGGTGGCGGAGGTGGAGGCCATTGTCCCCCATTTGGCGCGCGCCTAGCAGGGCTGCCTCCGCCAGGAGCGGCTCGTGACCGAGTTGCTGGATGTGTCTCGCTTGCAGGCTGGCCGCTTGACGCTCCAGCTGGCTCCTTGCGATCTGACGAGCGTGGTGCGCGTGGCGGTGGAGGAACAAACGGAACTGCACCCCGACCGCACGCTGCGGATGGTTCTGGCGCCTGGGGGCACGCTGGCGCTGGGAGATGCGGAGCGGCTCGGCGAGGTGGTGAGCAACTACCTGACCAACGCCTTCAAGTATGCGCCGGTGGACCAGCCCGTGGACGTAACGCTGAGCGTTAGCGACCGGATGGCGCGCGTGGCTGTACGGGACCGTGGTCCAGGGCTCCGGCCAGCGGAGCGAGAGCGCGTGTGGGAGTTATATCACCGCTCGCCCAACGCGCGGGTGGTCAGCCACTCGGATATCGGCCTCGGGGTGGGCCTGTACCTCTGCCGTGCCATTGTGCAGACGCATCCAGGCGGGCAGGTGGGCGTCGAGAGCGCCGAGGGGGTTGGTTCCACCTTTTGGTTCACACTGCCGCTCATGGCGGAGGCTGAGCAGGCGAACGCCTGACCCACTTGCGCGCTGACGCCGTCAGTCTCAGCAAGGCGCCGAGACGTACCGCCAGCGGAATGGCGGTGGCGGCGTCCAGGTGGATGGGGCCGTAGCTGGGTGGAGGCACACAGGCGAGGAGCCACAGAGGCGTACGGCGACGAGTGGACTATTTCTCCTCCAACGCCGCGGCGGCAGTAGGCCTGTAACAATTTAGCGTGTAAGCCGCATACCCTGAAAGACACTGTTTTATCCCCACGAAGTGGAGCCAATGAGCCATCGTGAGACGCTGAAACGGCTCCAGAAGCTGCTCTGAAGTGGGAAGATGTGGCGAAAATATCTGTTTCGAGCGGCCTCCACGAGTTAATAAAACAGTCTCCAGAGTTGTTACGCGATTGGGCGCACGGCCTCGTCGAACGAACAAAAGACGGCGATCACGCAGTCTCCAGGTTCATGGCGGCGATCTTCTCACGTCTATGACAATCGTTCCTGAGAGGATTAGGCGTCCTGGATTTTGGAGTATTTCAATTTTTACTCGCACAATTTTCTCATTGTGTTGACCATTCTCCATCGTAATTGATTGTGTCTTGACACATCTATAGAGTAAGCGTAGATTTGTAGCGAATGGCAGCATCCCTGTCTTCGACTGCTGTGTGGCGTGGAAGGTCCTCTGCTCGGACGTCTTGGGCTTCGGGTCGGTGTGAGGATTGTCTGCGGAATAAGGAGGCCGACTATGGCCAGCGTCTTTCTCTCCTATTCTCGCCAGGATCAGGCATTCGTCCGTCGATTGGTGCAGGCTCTGGCTGACGCTGATCGCGAGGCGTGGGTTGACTGGCAAGGCATCCCTCCGACCGCTGAATGGCTCAAAGAAGTGTATGACGCTATCGAAGCGGCGGATACCGTGGTGGTGGCGCTCAGCCCAGACTCCGTTGCCTCCGAGACCTGTGGCCTAGAGGTGGCGCATGCCTTCGAGACCAAGAAGCGGATCATTCCCCTGGTCTGCCGTGATGTGAGCGCCGCCGCCGTGCGCGCGCAGGAGCGCTTGGCTCCTCTGGCTGATCTCAACTGGATCGCCTTTCGCGCGACTGATGACTTCCAGACAGCGTTCCAGCAATTACTCTTCGCGCTCGATACCGATCTGGCTTACTGGCGCCTGGCCAGCCAACTACTGGTGCGCGCCAAGGAATGGGACATCAAGGACCGCCAGGCCAGTTTCACCCTCCGGGGACAAGAACTGGTGGCGGCCGAGCAGTGGCTGATCACCAGCGCCGACAAAGAGCCTCGCCCCACAGCCCTGCACACGCAGTACATCACGGCGAGTCGGCGAGCGGTCGCCACCTTCCAACGTCGCCTGCTCGCGGGTGTGAGTATTGCCCTGGTCGTCACGCTGGTGTTGTCGGCGTTGAGTTTCGCGCAGTACCGCTCCGCCCGCGCTGCGGAGCAGCAGGCGGAGGCGGAGCTTGCCGTCGCTCAGTCGCGTGGGCTGGCAGCAGCAGCGGTTAACCTGATGAGCGATCAACCAGGCTTGGCCGCGCTGCTGAGCGTGGAGGCGTATCGCCACGCCAACACGACCCAGGCCCGAGACAGCCTATTGCAGACGCTGGAGAGCCACCCACGCTTGAGCGGCCTTCTCCGCGGCGGTACCCGCGACAACTGGGACAGCGTCGCCTTCAGTCCGAAAGGTGATCTGCTTGCCTCAGGAAGCACTGACGGCGCGATCGTCTTCTGGAACCCGCTCACACATCAGCCCATCGGCGCGCCCCTCACTATCCATACGTCCAGCGCTGGCGCTTCATCATCCCAGCTCGCAATCACACAACTTGCCTTCAGCCCTGACGGCACGGTTCTCGCCGCAGCTGTAGCCTCACTAGATACCCTCTATGGCGATAACTACGGCGTCACGCTTTGGAATGTGGCTTCACGCCAACAACTGGGCGCGCTTTGGCAACCTGACAGTGGAGGTACTAGCATCATTATCGATGCTTTGGCTTTTAGCCCCACTGGTCACGATGTGTTGATCGGCGGCTGCGGGCAAAGTGGTAATTCCGGCGACCTCTGGCGGTGGGACGTCACTACTGGCCATATCACCAGTCTGCCCCTGGTTGACGCGTCATCGTCAGGCTGCGTGGACAGCCTCGCCTTCAGTCCCAGGGGTGACTTCGTGGCATTAGGGCGGGACAACAACATTGTTACACTGCTGAACGGCTCCTCATTGCAGTCGGCTGGCGAGCTCTTGGGCAGCACGTCGCCGGAACTAGAGAGCTTCTCTCAGGTAGCGTTCAGCCCCGACGGCATGACCGTGGCAGGGGGACAATGCAGCTATTCCACATCTTTATCAGGTGCGGGTGGGGCTACCTGCATGAGCGGACAGATTCAGCGCTGGGACGTGGCAACCCGCCAGCTTCTTCTAGACAGCCCTCTACAAGGTCAACCGGGAGATTTCTCAGGCCTCGCATTTAGCCCGAATGGTCAAACGCTGATCTCGGCGAGTGTTGACAACAGCATCATCCTGTGGGATTTGACGGACTTGTACGGACAGAGCTATCAAGAGTTCACGGCCCAACTGTCGCCTCCCGTGGCCTCGTATCAACTTCCCTTCTTGAATCATACTGTGGCGCTGAGCCCGGATGGCTTGCTGCTCGCCTCGGCGGGCCAGTTTGACTCTGACATCAGCCTGTGGAATGTTGCCAGCGACCAATCATTAGCTGAGCCGATTGCCACGCTTGGACAGGAAGAAAGCGTAAGCGCCGCAAGTTTCAGCCCGAATGACCATCTGGTAGCGTTTGCAGGTTGCAGTCCGCGCTCTGCGCCCCAAGGAGAGTGGTGGCTCTTAGACATAGCCCACAAGCATCTGACCCACGTCATAGAGACTGGCACGAATCAATGTTCGTCTGCTATTGCCTTTAACCCTGACGAGAAGTTGCTTGCTACGGACATAGAGAGCGGCTCCGGCACAGAGATACAGCTGTGGGATGTGGCCTCACAGCATCCAGTCGGCGCGCCGCTTGATGTTGGCGGTAGTGATCTAGGGGTCACTGGCATTGCGTTCAGTCCGAACGGTGGGATGATTGCAGCCAGTATCTGCAATTACAAGACCAACATAGGAGAGATCCAACTATGGGCTACCGCAAGCCATCGCTTGCTGGGGCGCTACACGCGGTCAGGGGTAGCATGTGTGGACAGCGTCGCCTTTAGCCCGAATGGCAAAATCCTCGCCAGCACAGACGACCTAAACGATGCGACAGCGACACAGGAGGTGGATCTGTGGGATGTCGTGCATGGCAACTGGCTGGGGACCCTGCCAACCGGTGGCTACTACTCTGGCATAAACGACAACGTCTTCTTCAATCCCACTGGAACAACGCTGGCAGCCCTCAACGATTCAACAGGCCAGATAGCGTTATGGAATGTCACCACACGGCGAGTCATGCAAACATTACCCATATTCAATGTCGAGGGCATGGCATTTAGCTCGAATTGGAATAGCTTGGCGGTCAGCGTCCCCGACCCAACAGATCCCAACTCTATTCATCATACTCTATCCAATATTCAATTGTGGGATGCGAACGCTGATGAGGCGATTGGTCCACCAATGCCGCCACCGCAGCAAGCGAGTGTAGCCTCCCTTGACGAGGGATTTGTCATGAGCGCAGATGGCAACCAGCTGCTTTCCTGGGCGGCGCCTCCGGATTCTCCTAATACCGACGTTCTATCGATCTGGGATCTCAGCGTAAGTGGGTGGATAAGGCGCGCCTGCGACCTCGCGGGTCGCAATCTGACCCGGCAGGAGTGGTCAGAGTACGTGGGCGCCGAACCCTATCAGCGCACGTGTCCGAACTTCCCGGCATCATGATGTGAACGGACAAACAGCGCTGGTTGTCCTGTGTCGGGGTGGGATACTCGATGTTCATGGGCGGTTGCTATCTCTCACGCAACGACCTCGCCCACACTCCGCTCCAAATCGACTTCCTCACGCCCGACGGTGGGGGCGCGCGGGCGAGCAGGTAGTGACATGCCCGTGTTTCGTGTGGGAATCCCGCGTGCGCCCGTTGTGGTATTGGGCGCGTTGAGGGTGGCGATGTAGCGGCGCAGGAGAGGGACAGTGAAGGTAAGGGAAGTCGGTCGTCCCCTGCCCGGTCAGCCAAGCAATCAGGCGGCCTAACCGCTGGCGATACCAGCGGAGGGTTGTGGGTGTTCAGTCTTTCGACAGCTCAAATTCCAGGAAAGCGTCCTGTGGCGTCATGGGGGAGTCTCCTGCCTTTCACGGCTAGGATAGACGCCGCTTGCCTGACTTCGTTCCGGATTTCAACCGGATTGGGTGAGGCCGGTGGGATTCGAACCCACGACACGAGGCTTAAAAGGCCCCTGCTCTGCCCCTGAGCTACGGCCCCGCGACGCTTCGCGCGGGAAGCAGGTGGCGCGGGAAGCGGATTCAAAACAAGTGAACAGCGATGCTATCACGCCGGAGCCGCCCGCCCTCATCGCCAAGTCTCCTGCCTTCACAGGTGTTAGCTGAGTATACCGCGCACAGGCCAGCGCGTCAATGATCCACTCCGCTTGCTTGTCTGCATCTGATCTTCCATTCAGTCGCCAGGTTGGTTCTCGTTCGCGACCTATTGGCGCCTTCACCTGGTTTCCTCCATACGCCTGATCTACTTGAATAGCGGTGAGCGGACATTGCGACTTGGGATCACCTGAAGTATGGCGGCAAAGACGGATTGACACTGGGACGTGGGATAACGCTTGGGCGCGTTCGCTGCGGTCTGGCCGAGGCTTGAGGCATCCTGCCGCCTCTCAGGATGGGAAGGCGCAGCCTGTGGATGAGGATCGTCGTCAGCGTTCATTACGCTGCGCGGCGCCCGACCGCCAGATTGGGCAGTCGGGCGCCGCTCGTCATCGCATCGGTAATCACACGCGATGGGTCAGCCAGGGCGTGAAACTCACGTTGCCTTCGACCGTCGAGCAACCGGGCGCGCCTGGACCGCCTGAGCAGCTCCAGTAGTTCTGCGTGGCGTCCACCATGCCATCCCCGGTGTTCTGGACGCCAATGGCGCCGTTGTCCAATAGATTGTTGTGGTGAAGCGCCAGGTTCATGGCTGTGGAGCCGACCCAGACGTCAATAGCCTCACCCGTGACTGTGTTGTCCTTGATCGTCATGCCCGTGATTGGCGCGGCGTCGCCTTGAGCATCGCTGAAGATGATGATGCCGGTCGGTCCGCTGACCCCAGCATCGCTATCCCCAGCGTTTCCGCTGATGAAGTTCCCGATGATCTGATTCCCGTTCAGGTTCTGCCCAAACGTATGGCTGTGGAGCGCGACACCGGGCAACCCGTTGTTGGTCAGCACATTGTCGAGCACCAGATTATCGTACGCCTTCGTGCCGGGGGTAGGCGTGAAAATGCCGACTCCCGCGCCGCCGTTGCCCGTCGAGAGGTTGTACGACACCGTGTTGTGGTAGATGCCGTAGCCCGGAAGCGGCACGTCGCCGTCAAAGCCGGCGGGGTGCGAAGGCAGCGTAATGCCGCAGTCCACCTTGTTGTCGCGGACGACATTCCTCGTGATCAGGTTGTCGTGCGTCGAGCGGGTCTCGTCGGTCAGCAGAATGCCGCCCACATTGTTCTCGACCACGTTGCGCGCGACCGTGGAGTAGGATACCCCGAGTAAATGCAGTCCTTCGCCGCAGTCAATCTGCTCGAAAGGCATGGCGCCGGGACAACTCGGCTCGGGATTGTCCTCTGTCGGCGGTTGCCATGCCTGGTCGTTCTCCCGCACTACATTGTCACTCACGACCACATACGCCGTGTTCTGGATGAGGATGCCCTCCAGATTGGCGTGTTCCACCGTGAACCCGCTGATCGCTGTCCCGCTCGCGGCGTCACCAAGCACATAGATGCCATTACCTTCACCGGTCGCGTCAATGATCGAGTTTGTTCCCGCTCCGTGGAGTGTCAGTGACTTCGTGATCGTCACGTGTTCGGCATACGTGCCGGCGGCCACGTTGATGCGCGCGCCTGCCGGCGCCTGATCGACTGCCTGCTGAATAGACTGGTAGCAGCCGTTACCGTGAGGATTGACGCACAACACCGTTTGACCGTGAGCGAATACAACGCCGCTCCCCATAGACGCAGCGCAGAGGAGAGCCGCCGCGACGCCCGCAAACACCCGGGCCAAGCGCGGCACAGGCGGCAGACATGGTTGCATCTCAGCATTCTCCTTTTTGGAGCGCAAACTCTCGCTTGCCTCCAGTCCTGATCCAACAACGTGTTCCATGCTGGCGAAGCGACAAGCTGACTAGCGCCACTTCTATCCTACTGAGTGGTAGTGGGTGTCGCGTGGCGATGAAGTGTAGATCTGGTATAGATGGGAGGCGATGTCCACATTGAGACGACAGATGGCGTGAAACGCTGATTCCACACACGCGCCTATCCCCGGCGCTCTAGTTCCGCCGAGCGAGTGGGAACGGATGAAGGCCCGGGTCTACTGGCGAATCAACAAGGCGCTCGCCCGGGAGCTCACCGCCTTCTCCCTTAGGGATGATGAAAACACAGTTGGAGTAGAATCCCTGCCAAGCCCTTCATAGAGCGGACACGCGGCATGGTGGCCCCTGCGCTCGTTGCCATACCACCTTCCGAACTAGCGCACGGTGGCGCAGAGGTCTACGCGCCAATCACGAGCCTGGCGCGGACGCGAGCGCAGCGTGGAACACATCGCGCTTTTTCCTTGATCGCCAGCTCTTCCGGCGTCCTTTTCAACCTTCCGGCGCGCGAGCGCGTACAATCAGATGCGGAATGCGATAATGATATGCGGCGCGTCATACGCGTTATGGTATACAGCGCGAGCGTGTGGCGCCAGGGTGGCGGCGCTCGCGGGCATGAACCGAAAAACGGGGCGAGGCAAGACACTGCGGAGCAAGGCGAGACAGGAAAGTGGGTGGCGCAAATGGCATGGTTTGGGCATACGCGCGATGACCAGAAGGCTGGCGCGGACGAGCTGGCGGCGATGGACGCCTACTCGCGCTCGATCGTCAGCGTGGTCGAGCGTGTCGGGCCAGCGGTCGTGCAGGTCGGCGTGGCGAAATCAGTAATGGCGCCTTCGCCGTTCGGGCCTACCCCGCGCGTCGCAGAGGGCGCGGGCTCTGGCGTCATCTTCGCCCCTGACGGCTACATTCTCACCAACAGCCATGTGGTGGATGGCGCCCAGCGCATCCAGGTGACGCTGGCGGATGGGCGCGACACTCCCGCCCAGGTTGTCGGCAACGACCCTGAGACGGATGTCGCCGTGCTGCGCATCGCCCCACCCGACGGCAAGCAGCTTCCCACCGCGCGGCTGGGCAACTCCGACCGCCTGCGAGTCGGCCAGCTGGTGGTCGCCATCGGCAGCCCGGCGGGCTTGCAAAGCACTGTCACGGCGGGCATCGTCAGCGCGCTGCATCGTGCGCTGCCAGGCTATGGCGGGCGGCTGATCGAGGACATCATCCAGACCGACGCCGCCGTCAATCCCGGCAACTCCGGCGGTCCGCTGGTGAACGCCAATGGCGAGGTCATCGGCATCAACGTCGCCATCCTGCAGCAGACGCAGGGCCTCTCCTTCGCCATTCCGATCAACACGGTCAACTGGGTCGCATCGATGCTCATGCGCGATGGCGAGGTGCGCCGCGCGATGATCGGCGTCTCCGGCCAGGCGGGCATGCTCACCCAGTCCGCCCGCCGCGCGCTGCGCATCGAGACGCCCACGGCCGTCGAGGTGATGTACGTCGCGCCCAACGGTCCCGCCGCGCAGGCGGGCATCCGCTCCGGCGATGTCATCTTCCGCATTGACGACAAGCCGGTTGGCTCGGTGGACGACATGCGCCACTATCTGGAGCGCCTGCCCGATGGCGCTCGCGTCCGCGTCGGCCTGATCCGCAGCACGCCAGCTGGCCCCACCGTCGCCGAGGCTACCGTCCGCGTCATGGTCGCCAGCGGCAGCAATGGCCGGGGACGCTAGCCTGTCCGCGTCCATTCCGCCACACTGATGTCATAGACCCAGTGTGGCGTCCGCTGGCGTATCACGCCCTCCCGCTCGGGCGGCGCGTCCGGCGCGGGCCAAACGGTCAGGCGCCAGGCGCCGGGCGGGAGCGTCCCGCGCGCGCGATGCGCCGCCGCCTGCTCGCGCACGAAGCGCTCCGCCGCCGTTCCGCCGAACGCCAGCAGCGATGATGACTGCTGGGGGAAGAGGACCAGCGAGGGGCCGTCCGGGCCTTCACAGTAGAGCGCGTAGCGCCCGCGCGGGCGGCCCAGCCCGCCTGGTCCGCCCTGCCACAGCGTCAGCATGCCACCCGCCAGCAGCGCCAGGGTAGAGATAAAGCCCGGCCCCGGATTGTCGAGGCGCAGCCGCCGCGAGGGCAGCGCGAGCGCCTGCGCCACGCGCGGCGCGAGCGCCTCAGCGCCCGGCCCCGACAGACTCCGCCGCCCGCTGAGGCGCGCCACTGGCGGCTGGCCCGCGCCTTCCCCGCGCAGCCGCACGAAGCCGCACAGCGTCCATGACTCGCTTACCAGCCTGCCCGCCCGCTTGCGCAGCGCCACGCTCACGTCTGATACGCCCAGCCACAGTGGCGCCAGCAGCATTCCGCCATCGGCAAGCTGCTCGACCCATGCCGGGCTGATGTCCCAGACGCCAGCCGTCACCTCGATGCGGTCCCACGGCGCGCCCTCCGCCCAGCCCATCCAGCCGTCACCCGCGATCACCCGCGCCCGCGCCGGAGAGTAGCCCGCCGCCGCCAGATGCGCCGCCGCCTCACCCGCCAGTTCCGGGTCCAGCTCAATCGTCGTCACGCTGCCCGCCGGGCCAACCAGCTCCGCCAGCAGCGCCGCGTTATAGCCCGCGCCCGCGCCAATCTCCAGCACGCGCATGCCTGGCGTGACGTGAAGCTGCTCCAGCATCATCGCTACGATCTCTGGCTGGGAGACCGAGCTAACCGTCGCGCCCTGCTCCCAGCGTGTCGCCACCGCCACATTTTCATAGGCCCCGGCGAGCGGCTTACGCGGCAGGAACAGGTGGCGCGGCACGCTCAGCAGCGCCTGCTCCACCGCTGGATCATGGACCGCGCCAGCCGCGCGCAGCCGCTCCACCATCTCCGCCCGGAGCCGGGCCGCCTCCGCCTCATCCACGGGGGCAAGGGGGGCGAGCGGCGGCGCGCCTTGCTGAAGCTGGCGATGTTCTGGCTCGGGTCGCATATCTCCGACCTCCTTGAGATGAGCGCGCTGGCTGGTGGCGCGGCTCGCACGGAGCCACGCCACCAGCCGGGAGGATGTGACCTTGATATTATGTCATCTGAAGAAGCCGCCGCGGCCTTGCGGCGCTCTTCACGAATGGCAATGGCGCCAGCTTCTTCCGCCTACCCCTGGTGGCCCAGCGCCTCCGCCACCTGCTCGGCGTCACCGGCTCCAAGCGCGCGGGCCAGGCCGCCGCTCCAGGCCGCGCGCAGCTCATCCACCGCCACATCGAGGCCGCCCGCGAAGGTCAGACGGTCGCCTTCCGCCACGCCCAGGCGCGTCAGCGGGACGCCATGCGCGCGGGCCAGATCCGCCAGCTCCGCGTAGCGTTCCGCCGCGACGGAAACGATGATGCGCGAGGGCGCTTCGCCGAAGAGCGCCGCCAGCGTGGCCAGCGCGTCGCCCTCCGCGCCAGCGGGCAGCGCCGCTTCGCCGCGCAGGCCAATATCTGACCAGATCGCGCATTCCGCCAGCGCCACAGCCAGCCCGCCATCCGAGCAGTCGTGCGCCGAGCGAATCAGTTCCGCCTCGATCCCTTCCAGCGTCGCCGCCTGGACGGCGCGCTCACGGTCGAGATCCAGCAGCGGCGGGTGGCCCGCTACCGTCCCGTGGATCGTCGCGAGATAGGTCGAGCCGCCGAGCTCGCCCGCTTCAGCGGACCAGCCGCCGAGCAGCGCGACGACATCACCCTCAGCCCGCCAGGCGCTGGGAGTGGGCGCGCGCCCCTCGATCAGGCCCACCATGCCGACCACTGGCGTGGGGTAGATGCCCTGGCCGAAGCTCTCGTTGTAGAGGCTGGCGTTGCCGGAGATGACCGGGGTTTCCAGCGCGGTAGCGGCGGCGGCCATGCCATCAATGGCGCGCTCCATCTGGAAGTAGGCCGAGGGCTTCTCTGGCGCGCCGAAGTTGAGGCAGTTCGTCAGCGCCAGCGGGCGCGCGCCGGTGACGACGCAGTTGCGCGCCGCCTCAGCCACCGCCAGCGCGCCGCCGTTGAACGGGTCGAGGTACGTCAGGCGCCCGTTGCCATCGGTCGTGAGCGCCAGAGCCTTCAGCCTGTTCGCTGGCGCGACGCCAATCGCCTGGAGCGCCGGATCGTCCGCCGGCGGCGTCACACGCAGCGCGGCGGCGTCACTGCCTGGCCCGATGATGGTGTTCGTGCCGACCATCGTGTCATAGGTGCGGTAGACATCCTCGCGGCTGCACAGGTCGGGCGAGGCCAGCAGCCGCGCCAGCGCGTCATTCGCGCCAGGCAGGGCGCCGCGCAGCGCCTCGTAGTCGAAGGCCCACAGGTCGCGCAGCTCTGGCGGCTCGACGCCGGCGTGGGTATAGCTTGGCGTGCGCTCAGTCAGGTATTCGGTGGGTATTTCCGCCACAATCTGGTCGCCTTCCCGTACGCGGATCACGCGCTCAGGGATCACCTGGCCGATGACGGCGGAACGCAGCCCCCACTTGGCGAATAGCCGCCGCACGTCATCCTCATGCCCCGCTTTGGCGATAACTAGCTTGCGCTCCTGCGATTCGGAGAGCATGATGTCATAGGGCGTCATGCCGGACTCGCGCCGGGGGACCAGCAGCACATCCAGCTCGATGCCAGACCCGCCCTTGTGCGCGCTCTCCACCGTGCTGCTGGTCAAGCCCGCCGCGCCAAGGTCCTGCATGCCCGCGATCCAGTCCGTGTCGCGCAGTTCCAGACAGGCCTCCATCAGCAGCTTCTCGGTGAAGGGATCGCCAACCTGCACGGCGGGTCGCCGCTCCTCCGAGGACTCGTCCAGCTCGACAGAGGCGAATGTGGCGCCGTGAATGCCGTCGCGGCCCGTCGCCGCGCCCACCACCAGCACAGGATTGCCCGCCCCTGTCGCTTTCGCCGGGATGAGCTTGCCCGACTCGACCAGCCCGACGCACATCGCGTTGACAAGGGGGTTGCCGCTGTAGCTCTCGTCGAAGTAAATCTCGCCCGCGACGGTCGGGATGCCCAGACAGTTGCCGTAGCCGCCAATGCCGCCGACAACACCGTGGAAGAGATAGCGGTTGCGCGGCGCGGCCAGTGGGCCAAAGCGCAGCGAATCGAGCAGGGCGATGGGTCGCGCGCCCATCGTGAAGATGTCGCGCACGATGCCGCCGACGCCGGTAGCCGCGCCCTGGTACGGCTCGATGGCGCTGGGATGGTTATGGCTCTCGATCTTGAAGACAACAGCCTGGCCATCGCCGATGTCCACCGCGCCGGCGTTCTCCTCGCCGACCTTCAGCAGCACGCGCTCGCCCGTGGAGGGGAAGCGCTTGAGCAGCGGGCGGCTGTTCTTGTAGCCGCAGTGCTCGCTCCACATCGCGCCAAAGAGGCCTAGCTCCAGCCGGTTGGGCGCGCGGCCCAGCAACTCGACGATCCAGGCGTATTCCTGGCGGCTGAGCGCCACCTCATCCAGCTCCCGCTGGTCAATCTCGAACGCCTCGGATGGAATGGCGTCCGGCGTCACGGACGGCTGCCTGGTGGACGGCGACGTATCGCTGGTCACGGATGTGGCTCCTCATATGGTTGGCGCTTGGCGGGCGCGCGCTAGTCAACGGACACTCCAGTATACCGCCCAGCGCGCGAGCGCCGCAGCCCTTACCCTACCTGCTATCATGATGCGCGTAGGAGGCTGGCCACCGCAGCCGCGCCTATGGGCCTGGCGGCCACGAAGCCCGCCTGCGCGACTAAGAAGGGATGACTTCTATGGCGACGACCTACAGCCTCTATCTGGAATCTGGCCCGAAGCGCCGCAAGACGATGGTCCACGCGCTGGAGCTGCTGGGCTGTGTGGCGACAGGGCCAACCACCGAGGCGGCGCTGGACGCCACACCGGAGGCGATCCGCGCCTACCTGCGCTTCCTCGCCCGCCACAGCGAGCCGGTCACGCCCGACGCGCCGTTCGAGACGCGGGTGGTCGAGCATATCACCGAAGGCGACTGGCTGGGCAATGGCTCGCCCTATATCACCTTCGGCCCCGACCTGGAGCCGCTGACAGACGCCGAGATCGAGACCTGCCTGAAGCGTGCGCGCGGGCTCTGCGACGAGCTGGCCGGCTGGCTCGCCCGCCATACCGGCGCGGAACTGGATGCGGCGCCACCGGGCGGTGGCCGCACGGCCCGCGCCATCGCGCTGCACGTCCTTAGCGCCGAGGGGAGCTATCTGGCCGCCGCGTTGGGTGGCGCGCCCGGCTTCTCGCGGCTACACACCGCCGCCGAGCGCGGCGAGATCGCCCTGCCGGATGCGCTGCGCCAGGCGGGCGAGATGGTGGCCGAGCGCGCCCGCGCCGCCACGCCAGAGCAGCGCGCCGCCGTTCGCCAGCTCCCCGCTGGCCCGCGCACGTTCCACAAGGCCATCCGCCGCACGCTGGAGCATAGCTGGGAGCATCTGGCGGAGCTGGAGCGGCGGGAGTAACGCCGCCGCCACCCTTGCGCATTCAGCCGATACGCCGTCTCAATCAGCCAAAATCCGCATGACGCCTGGCATGGCGCTGGAGTAGGATTCCAGGCAAGACTGGCGAGGTCAGAGGACGATCTCTTCGCTCGAAGCCAATCGCGCGTCTCTGGGGGCCAGATGATCGCGCATACTCCTTTTGCTCTCGTAGCTGGAGCGGGTAGCTACCGCATGGGTGCGACGCAACCATTCACCTTTTCTCGGCGCCGGAGATGGCGATCCCCGTGTGAAAGAAGCGGGGAGGGCAACATGGCTGGCAGTGGACTGCTCACTATACCGCGCATAGCTGGCGCGCTGCTCATTCTGGTTGCTGCTTTTGGAAGCTGAAAGGCGTATGGAGCAGCTTGAGAAGGCGACACGCGGTTTTTGAGGGATCAAAGAAAGGGGATCATCATGGCGTTGAATTATTTCAATCAGTACTTCGTTACCGGCGCTCTGCTGATATTGTCTTTTCTCATTTTCGCCGTTGGCGCGACGCTCCCGCTCGTGGGAGCCAAGGGAAACGCGGGCATCTACACCCTGCCCGAACGCGAGCAATTGCTGGCCATCGCGGGCAATTCGGGCGCATGGCGCTGGTGCAACATCCTCCTGGGCGCGGCGGCTGTCGTCCTCTTGGCTGGGCTGAGCATGCTCACGACGCAACTGGAGAGCGTTAAGGAGCTTACATTCTCCCGGCTGGGCCTGATTGGCATGCTCCTGGCGGTCATTATATGGGTGATCTTCTCGGCGTACCGCTTCGCAGTCATGACGCGAGCCGCCCAGGACCTGACCGCGTCAGGCTCTCCGGGCGCCATTCCTGCCTATTACGAGCCGCTAGCGCAGTGGGGAAGCGCGCTCTTCTACATCTATGCCGTTATCGGATTCCTCGCACTCGCGGTGTATGGATGCGCCTTGCTTCTGTCCGGGCTCTTGCCCGCATGGAGTGGATGGGCGACAGTGATCTTTAGCGTCGCAATGCTGATCCTGCTGTTCATCCAGGGCGATACGCTGCCAGTATTTCACTACGTTCCGGGCTTGCTGATGGGCGTCTTGCTCCTGTTCCACGAGTGAGCCAGCCTGGCTGAGGGAAGAAGCGCCCGCTTGCTCCCAGCGGCCCCAGCCTCTTTTCGTAGCGCCGCTGGGAGCGATTGGTTTGGGCCGCGAAGCGCGCCTCAGGCCACGCTGGCCTCTTCAGTCTGTACCCTGCTGTCAGCCGTGGGAGCCGTTTTGCGTTCGCGCGGGCCGGGCAGGTGGGGCAACGCGATCAGCAGCGCCGCCAGCGCCAGCGCGCCGCCAGCCATGAAGGGCGAGGCGGGACCGAACGCGCCGTACAGCGCGCCCGCCGTCACCGGGCCGATGACCCGACCCAGCCCCGCCATGCCCTGCGCGACGCCGAGCGTCGCGCCCTGGGCGTCCTCTGGCGCGGCGAAGGAGAGGAGCGCCGAGGAGGAAGGCGTCACCGCGCCATCGCCGGCGCTCAGCAGGGCCAGCGCCACCAGCAGCGCCCACAGCGCCGTCCCTAGCGGCAGGAGCAGCAAGCCCACCGCCAGCAGCCCCAGACCCAGAATCATCGTCGCGCGCTCGCCAATCCGCCGGACAATCTGGCCGACCAGCCCGCCCTGCGTCAGCACGACGATCATGCCGACATAGGTGAAAATATAGCCATTTTCCCTGGCCATCCAGCCGTACGCCTGTTGCGTGAACAGCGGGAAAACCGTCTCCATCGCCGTGAACGCCAGCGTGAAGAGCAGGTTGATCGTCACCAGCCGCGCCAGCGCCGGGTCGCGCAGTGTCCGCCTCCAGCCCGCCAGTGGCGCCACACGCGCCTTGGTGGCCGCTCCCGACCGCGCCTTGCGCGTCTCCGGCAGCAGCGCCAGCGCCAGCGCCGCGTTCGCCAGCGCGACAGCCATCGCCACCCAGAAAGGCAGGGCGGCGCCGATGCCCGACAGCGCGCCACCCACCGCCGGGCCAATCACAAAGCCCAGCCCGATGGAGGCGCCAATCAGCCCCATGCCGCGCGCACGCTTCTCCGGCGGGGTGGTGTCCGCCACCACCGCCTGCGCCGTGCCGATGTTCGACGCGCCCATGCCACCAATGAACCGCGCCGCCAGCAACATCCAGAGCGCGCCCGACAGCGCGGTCAGCGCGAATGACAGCGCCTCGATCAGGAGCGAGCCGATGATGACCGGCTTGCGTCCGAAGCGGTCGGAGAGCGATCCCAGCAATGGAGTAAAGAGGAACTGCGCCAGCGCGTAGACGGTCAGAATGAGCCCCACCTGTGCGGGGTTCGCCCCCAATTTCTCAGCCCAGAATGGCAGCAGCGGCAGGATCAGCCCAAATCCCGCGATGTCAATGAATACGGTCAGCGCCATCAACAGCAGTGGCGACCGTCCTTTGCCTCGCATCTCGCGATACCCCTGTCCCTCGACGCGGACAGCCCGCCAGGCCGCCGTGTCCCGCTAGTCATGCGTGACCAATCAAGGTATAGCATCTTGTCGCGCAATAGTCAAATGTGACTATACTGATTGAACGACGACCACGCGGGAGGTGTGAAGGTCGTGAGGAGGGCCAGGTGAACACGATGGATTCCGCCAGTCACGCAAGTTCCATGGCGGCGACCACCACGACCAGCGTGGATGAGCGGGCGCTGCTGCTGCTCGGTATCCTGCGCGGGCAGAGCCAGCACGGCTATCAGATCAACGAGCTGATCGAGCGCGACCTGGCCCATGTCACCGACATGAAGAAGCCCACCGCTTACGCCCTGCTCGACCGGCTGGAGCAGAGCGGCGCGGTCAGTGTCCACATCGAGCGTGAGGGCGCGCGGCCTCCGCGCAAGGTCTACGCGATCACCCCGTCGGGCGAGGCGCGCTTCCTGGAGCTGCTGCGCGCCAATCTGGCCGAGGCTGACCGCGTGGCGTCGGCTGGCGACGTGGGGCTGATGTTCCTCGACGCCCTGCCGCGAGAGGAAGGGCTGGCGCTGTTGCGGCGGCGTCTCGCCCGGCTGGACAGCCAGATCATGCTCTACGAACAGTCACCGAGCCACGGTCTGGGCCTTGGCGTGGATCTTACTATCGAGCGCCAGCTCACCCTGCTGCGCGCCGATCGCGCCTGGCTGGCTGGCGCGCTGGAGCGGCTGGCGGCGCCGGAGCGAGCGGGCGAGTAGGGCGAGAGAGATCGCTGCCGCGCGCTACCGCCCTGCTCATCCCTGTCCGCCTGCCGGTCCATGCCCCGTCTGTTGGGCGGAAGCGATGTCCACAGCGTGAGGCAGGGCGGGCATGATGGCGGTGAGGCACTCCCGGACGCCCTTGGGGCTGCCAGGCAGGTTGATGATTAGCGTCGCGCCGCGCATCCCGGCGGTTGCGCGCGAGAGCATGCCAAACGGCGTATGGCGCAGGCTCTCGGCGCGCATGGCCTCAGCGATCCCGGGCGCCTCGCGGTCGAGGACGGCGCGCGTGGCTTCAGGGGTGATGTCGGTTGGGCTCAGGCCGGTGCCGCCTGTGGTCAGGATCAGGTCGAGATGGCGCTCGTCGGCCCAGGCGCGCAGCGTGCGCTCGATGGCGTCACGGTCGTCGGAGACGATGGCGCGCTCGACGACCGTCGCGGCGAGCGGCTCCGCCTCCACCAGCTCCCGGATCGCCTCGCCGGACGTATCCTCCCGCTGTCCGGCGGCGCCCATCGTGCTGATCGTCAGAATGCCCACCATCCGCCCGCTCATGTGTCACGCCCCTTTCTCCGGCCCGCCGGGCGCCCATCGCCCGCGCCCATCGCTCATGGTGTAGCGCATCGCGCGGGCTGGGCGCAAGGGCGCGCCTGCCTGTTGGGTGGTGATGTGATACGCTATCACAGGCGGGCGCGCCGGGCCATATCAGCCCGCGCGGCGCCCCAGCGGAAACGGCGATGGTAGCCGCGCGTTGTCGCGCGGCTGTAAAGCTTTGCGACTTGACTTTACACCCTACGCGGGAGGATGACAGTGGCGACGAGCGTTGGCGACGCGACCATCATAGATGATGTGTACGCGCGGGAAGTGCTGGATTCGCGGGGCAACCCGACAATCGAGGTGACGGTGACGCTGCTGGGCGGCGCGCGCGGTGTGGCGATTGTGCCATCAGGCGCGTCCACCGGCAAGTTCGAGGTGGTAGAGCTGCGCGATGGCGACCCGGCGCGCTATGGCGGCAAGGGTGTGCTGACGGCGGTGCGTAACGTCACCGAGACGCTACAGGAGGCGCTGACGGGCCTCGACGCGCTCGACCAGGTCGGGCTGGACGAGCAGATGATCGCGCTCGACGGGACCGACAACAAGAGCGCGCTCGGCGCCAACGCGATTCTTGGCGTCTCGCTGGCGGTCGCCCGCGCGGCGGCGGATGCGGTAGACCTGCCTTTCTACCGCTACATTGGCGGGGTCAGCGCGCGCATGCTGCCTGTGCCGATGATGAATGTCCTCAATGGCGGCAAGCATGCCGAGAACTCGACCGATGTCCAGGAGTTCAAGATCCTGCCGGTCGCCGCGCCGACCTTCGCTGAGGCCACCCGCTGGTGCGCGGAGGTCTATCACGCGCTCAAGTCCGTGCTGCACGAGCGTGGCCTGAATACTAACGTCGGCGATGAGGGCGGCTTCGCGCCGTCGCTCGGCTCCAACCGTGAAGCGCTCGACATGCTGATGGCGGCGATCCAGAAGGCGGGGTATACGCCGGGCGAACAGATCTTCCTGGGGGTGGACCCCGCCGCGTCGGAGTTCTACGAGAACGGCAGCTACGTTCTGAAGCGCGAAGGCCGCACGCTGAACGCTTCCGAGCTCATTTCGCTGTATGAAGAGTGGGTGGGCGCGTACCCGATCATCTCGCTGGAGGATGGCCTGGCTGAAGACGACTGGGAGGGCTGGGTCGAACTGACGAAGCGGCTTGGCTCCCGCATCCAGCTCATCGGCGATGACATCTTCGTCACGAACACGGAGCGGCTGGCTCGCGGCATCCGTGAAGGCGTGAGCAACTCGATCCTGATCAAGCTGAACCAGATCGGCACCCTGACCGAGACGCTGGCGGCGATCCAGATGGCGACCCGCGCGGGCTTTACCTCGGTTATCTCGCATCGCTCCGGCGAGACGGAGGACACCACCATCGCCGATCTGGCGGTGGCGACCAACGCGGGGCAGATCAAGACCGGCGCTCCGGCGCGCTCCGAGCGGGTGGCGAAGTACAACCGGCTGATGGCCATCGAGGAGGAGCTGGGGGATACCGCGCGCTACGCGGGCTTCGGCGCCTTCTTCAACGTGCCATCGCTGGCGGAACGGGCATAGCGGCGCCTCCGCCCCCTCTCTCCCTGTGGGAGAGGGGGATGCGGAGTAACGGGGCGAGAGATTCGAGCGAGGAGCGCATCTTCGTTATGAGCGAGACACGTGATCCGGGCCTCACGGGCGGCGCGGGCGGCGCGCCCGTGGCCGTCGCCCGGCGCGACATCGTGCGCAGCATTCACTATACGCTGAGCTATACCGTCCAGAACGCGGAGCGCGGGCCACGCGGAGCCATCGTGCTGCTGCATGACCTGCCAGGCGGCGCGTTTGTCTGGGAGCCGGTGATGGCGGCGCTGGCGGCGACAGGCCGCGCGGTCTACGCCTTCGACATGCTGGGCTATGGCCAGTCCGACAAGCCCTGGCCGTCGGATACATCCGTCTGGGGCCACGCCGATTGCCTGGGATACGCCTTCAAGGCGCTGGGGCTGGAGGAAATCATCCTGGTGGGCTTTGGCCTGGGGGGCGGCGTCGCGCAGACACTGGCGACGCGCCTCTACCGCGACGGCGTGGCGAAGCTGGCGCTAATCAACTCCTACGCCTACCAGACAGCGTTCGCGCCGGACTGGCCGCTGCCAGACATGACCAAGCATCAGGAGCTGGAAGCGCCACTCCACCTGACGCAAGAGCAGGTGGAGCAGGAGTTGCGGCAAACGCTGCCGACTGGCTCGGCGCGCGGGTTGAGCGCGGCGCGCGTGGACGCCTACGCGGCGGAATGGAACAGCAAGACCGGCAAGAACCTGCTCCTGCAGCATGTCCGCCTGCTCAACCCGCTCTATATGAACGCTGTGGCCTCGGATGTGACCAGGCTGGACATTCCGCTGCTGCTCATCTGGGGTGAGCGCGACACGGTGACGCCGCTGGCGCTGGGCCAGCGCATCGCGCGCGAAGCCAAGCGCGCCACGCTGGAGACGGTCGCTGGCGCTGACCACCTGATCCTGGACGACAGCCCCGATCAGGTCGCCAAGTCACTAGCGCGCTTCGCCGCGCAAGGGTAGCCGCTGGCCCGCATCCATCACACGGCGGCGCTCCACGCCACCCGCGAGTGTCACGGGCGGCGCGCTGGCGCGCGCTCCCGTTTTCGCGGTCTGGACAGCCATGATACCATAGGTGGGGCGCGGGGAGCGCCCCACGACAATGGTTAATGGAGGTTCACAGGCGATGGCGCGAAGGATGGTGGCGCGGGCTGGCGCGACAGGGGGCGGACTGCGCGCGGGACGGTCGCTCGCGCTGGGGTCGCTCCTGGCATTGGGGCTCATGATGGCGGCATGCGGTTCTGGGGGCTCATCTAGCGCCGCCACGACCACCACGCCAACGCTCCCGATCTCCCAGTCCACCGGCACGGTTCTCACCACCCCCGGTTCCGGAGCACCCCTCCCATCGCCCACGTCCGCCGGAGTCGCCGGATCCGGCTCGCTGGACATCTGCCAGCCCGTGACGCCAACGCCTGTCCAGATCAGCGTCCCGACGGAGATCCCCATCTACCAGAGCGGGCAGATCAAGCTGGCGGAAGCCAATCCCGCGACCAGCACATCCGAATTCGGCTTCTGCATCCCCGACACTGTCAGCGCCGTGGCGTCATTCTACACGCAGGCGCTGCCCGGCAAGGGGTGGGCTAACCTCAAGACGTTCGTGAACCTCGGCACGGAAAATATCACCGCGACGCGCGGACCCAGCGAAACCGTGACAATCACCGTTTCACCGGACACGCTGCAGTCAGGCGATACTGACCTGCTCATTATCATGCAAAATCAGTAGCGGCAGACGACGCTGCTGGCTCGTCCTCCACCGCCGGGGCCTCTGGCGCGCGTGCGGCGGTTGCGCGTGTGATGAGCAGCGTCAGGAGCGCGCCAACCACAATGTAGCCCGCGCCCTGGATATTGAGCAGCGTGACCGCGCCGAAGCGTGGCCCCAGCCAGCCCGCGACGCCGGTTCCCGCGATGCTGAATAGCGCCATGCAGGCGCCCAGCGCGCCGAACACCCGTCCAAGATAGCGCTCTGGGGCGCGTGATTGGAGGAGTGACTGCAAGCCGGTAAACATCAGCACGCCGGGAATGCCAACGATGAGGAACAGGCCGAGCTCCCACGCCAGCAGTGTGACCGGAGAGAGCCAGGAGAGGCGCGGTAACGCCACCATTTCCGCGAAGTAGCGTGGCGCGTTAAAGATCGCCAGGTCTATCGCCCCAAAGACCATCGCGCTCAGGCCGAGCGACCAGCGCGAGAGCAGCCTCGTCCCCAGCAGCCCGCAGAGCGCGCCGCCGATCAGCCCGCCGACCGCCTGGGCGCTCATCATGCCGCCGAGGTCCTGGGCGCCGCCATGCAGGCTGGTGACGACAAAGACGACGAAAAGCACACTCATCACGCCCTCGCCAATCGAAGTGATGGAGACGACGGCGAAGATCACTGCCAGCGTGCGCTCGCGGAAGATGACGCGCAGCCCGTCGAGCCACTCGCGCATGCCCTTCGTCAGTGGATGCTCGTCTGTGGACGTAGCGAGTTGGGTGGTGGAGGTGGGCGCGCGCCAGCCGATCATCGTGATCAGCAGCGCCGCCAGCAGGAACGATGCGCCATCCGCCAAGGCGACACCCGTCAGGCCGAAGAATCCGGCGATCAGCCCGCCGAGCGCTGGACCGAATAGCCGCGCGAGGTTGTTCGAGACAGATAGCAGGCTATTCGCGGGCGCGATATGATCCGCGCCGACCAGTGATGGCAGCAGCGCGCTCTGGGCCGGGCGGGTGAACTGCTCCAGGCAGGATTCCAGGAACATGATGGGATAGATGATCCAGATGAGGCTGGCGGAGCGCACGAGCAGGACAGGCAGCAGCAGCGCCGCTAGCAGGAGATTACTGACGATCAGGGTACGGCGGCGGTCCCAGCGGTCAACGAAGACGCCGGCGAACGAGCCAAAGAGTACGCTGGGGAGCATGCCCATCGCCAGCGCGACGCTCAGGACCAGGATGGAATGCGTGAGGGCGAATAAAGCGATAGGCAAGCCGATATTGAGTGTCCAGTCACCGGCGAGCGAGATCATGCCACCGAGCCATAGCAATGTAAAATCACGGTTGCGCAAGGTCGCAATCATCACAGAAGGCCCTTTCAGCGAAATTCCCACGCGGACACAGTCGGACACGAAGAGCAATCTTGCGGGTGAGGTGATGAAGATAGGAGGCGGAAATGGGAAGGGTCAGGATGTGTGATTGACTTCAGACCGCAGCACAGTGTAATCTCTGGCGTCGGAAACCATCTCCAGCCGCGCTGACGTTCCGACGGCCTCGAAGCCTGTGACAATCACAGCGCGCCCGTTCTGCTCCGCCTCGCGCATTGGCAGGGCGCGCATGCGCGGATAGCGGCGCCAGAAGCGCTGCGCTTCGATTGTGTCCAGGGCGAGATGCCAGGCGCTCGCGCTGTCCACCTGTCCGCAACGCGGGCAAAAGCCTTCGATGCCATGAGAGATCGGCGAGCCCAGCGCCATGCCATTGGGAGCGGTGTACGCAAAGGTCACGCGCTCGCCACAGTCGCACAGCGCCCAGTTGTCCTGCAAGGCGGACCTATAGGCGGAATCAAGCATAAGGCAGTGGCGGGCGAGCAGCGATTTGGGGCTGCTGACTTCGCGCACCAGATCAAATCCTTTAGCGGCTCCCGCGACGGCACGACCCGCGCAGGGGCCAGCGCAGTGGAAGGCGTATTCACCCGTATCGCGATCAACACGGTAGCGGAGATAATTCGCGCCGCAGAAGGGACACCAGATGCGCGATTCCTGCCAGCCGTCACTGGCGGGAAGCGTCAGGCCGAGGTCTTCGAGGCGCGCGCGCAACTCGCCATCCACGCCGATCGCCTCGCGTAGCGCCCGCCGCGCGCGTAGCAGCCGGACGCGCAGCGCGCTGTCGCTCACCGCACGCACCTGGGCGACATCTCCCCGTGGCGCCTCCGCCAGATAGACCGCCACCAGCAAGTCGCGCGAGGCTTCCGGCGCCAGGGCGAGCGCCCGCCGCGCCAGTTCGGCGACTTCGTCGCGCTCGATGGCGTCCGCGGGGTCGGCGTCATCCGCCACGAGCGACGCTGTTCGTTGCTCCACGAGCGGGTCGCTGTCATCAGTGTTCAGGGAGATGATGCGCGAGCGGTCGCCGCTCTGCGCACGCGCCCATCGACGCCAGTGGTTGCGGGCGATAGCGGCTAGCCACGCGCTCAGCCCCTCTGGCGCGCTGACGCGCTCACGCAGGCGCCACGCGGTGAGCAGCGTCTCCTGAGTGAGGTCCTCCGCGGCGGCAGCGTCACCGGTGAGGCGCTGGCAAAGGCGCACGAGTCGTGGGCGCTCGGTGGCCAGCGTATCGCTGATGTCATCGAGCGGGGTGTATTTGGCTGGTGATTGTTGGAGCATAGGCCGACGTCCACTCTTCCGTCTGAGCGGGGCGCGCTATGTACGTCCCCCTATGCTCTCATATCGCGAAAGGCCGCATGCGCGTTACACGAAATTTTCGCGCGCCCTTCCAGCGTCTGGCGTCGTTACTCGAAGTCAGCGCGGACGGGCAGATGGTCGGAGGCGTAGATGGGCAGTGAGCCATCAATGCGGTCGCAACTGATAGCGCGGGCGGCCATCGTTGGTGAGGCGAAGATATAGTCTATCCGCACAACCGGCGTGGGAGTGCGGGTCGTGTAGCCAGCCTCATCGGGATGCAGCGCGCGGTAGAGATCCACATACCCCGCGGCGAGCACGGCGGGGATGACCAGCCGGGGCTGCGGATAGGCGCGCTCAGCGAAGGCGACATCCTCATCAGGGAATTGAATATCGCTGACGAAGCGATCATTGGGGCCGAGCGCGTTGAAGTCACCTACGAACAGGCGCGGCTCCGCGCTCGCCGGGCCAATCACGCGCAGGACGGCCTGGAGCTCCTTCATGCGCTGGTCTTCGTCTTCGGGATTGGCCCTGAGATGGAGGTTATAGAGCCGCAGCGGCTTGCCCTCCCACTCGACTTCCAGCTCCAGCAGCGTCTTGCGTAGCTCTGGCAAGCGGTGATTCGCGCTGCGGAGAATGGGCAAGGTAGTGAGCCAGGCCATGTTGAAGGCGGAATTGGCCTCGCCGTAGACCAGCCGCATTTCCAGATCGCGCGCCAGCGTCTCGATCAGCTCGCGGTCATTCGCCTCCTGGATGGCGACGGCGTCAGGGCTTTGCCCGCGGATCACATCGCGGATATAAGGCAAGCGCTCGCCACCACCTTCGAGGATATTGTATGTCATCACACGCAGCGCCATGCGCGCCTCCTCCTGCGAGCTCCGTCGCGCGCTCCTCCCCTGAGCGCGCGACTGGTTACTGTTCGTGATCGCGCCTGGGCTGGAACAGCATGAGCGACGATGTCGCATGGGCGTAGAGCTTGCCGCCCGCGTCCACGACCCGCGCCTCAGCCAGCGCTGTCTGCCGTCCAATATACAGGACGGTGGCCTCACCAAACACACGCCCCATGCCCGCGAGCAGGGGCCGCACATAATTGACCTTCATCTCGATGGTCGTATAGAACCTTCCCGGCGGCGCCTTCGTCTGCGTCGCGCCACCGATAGCCGTGTCCATCAGGGTGAAAGCCAGTGAGCCATGCGCCACGCCAAGCGGGTTGTAGTGGCGCTCGCCAGGGGTAACAGCCCAGACGACATGCCCATCCTCAACGGTGACCAGTTCCATGCCCATCAGCCGCGCGATAGGCATGGGCGGGATCTCGCCGCGCTGAACGGCGCGCAGATACCCGATACCGTCCAGGCCACGCGCCGCCGCGATGCGCGGACCAAGCGACCAGTCATCCCATTGAACGACAAGGGTGCGCTCGCTGTCCGCCCGTTCCATCCGATCGGACGTGTCCTGTGTATCAGATGTGTCCGACGTATTGGGCATTATTGGGTCTCCTCACACTACCAGCCGGAGCCAGAGGTCGCCGCGCGCCGCCCTGCCAGCCGCCACTGCCAGCCTTCCTCTGGCTCGCCCGCGCCCGCCTCCTGGCGGCGAGAAGCCAGCGATTGCCCGGCTTCGCGCGCGACAAGCGCAGCCGCCAGCGCGGCCACCTGCTCATCATCCAGCTCCGGGCTCTCAGGGTGCGCGCCATCGCGCGCGCTGGGCGCCAGCGCCAATTCCTCTGGCCGCCACTCTTCAGCGATGAAGTCGGTGGAGAAGTCACCGGCCAGGAAGCGCGGGTGACGGGTGATCCACTGGGCGAAGGGGATGGTTGTGCGCACGCCGGTGATAATGTATTCATCCAGCGCGCGCCGCAGCCGGGCGATAGCCTCGTCGCGGTCCTGTCCCCAGCAGATCAGCTTGGCGAGCAGGGGGTCGTAGAACAGCGGGATAGGCATCCCTTCGTAGAGGCCGCTATCGAGGCGGACGCCGGGGCCTGCCGGATCGTGTAGCGCGGCGACGGTCCCGGAGGCGGGCAGGAAATGGTTGAGCGGGTCCTCCGCCGAGATACGCGCCTCAATCGCGTGGCCGCGAAAGACGACATCCTCCTGGCGGACGCTGAGCGGCAGGCCAGCGGCGACGCGCAGCTGCTCGCGCACGAGATCGAGCCCCACGCGCCACTCAGTGACGGGATGCTCCACCTGCAAGCGGGCGTTGACTTCAAGGAAGTAGAACTGGCCGTCCGGGCCGAGCAGGAACTCCGCTGTGCCAGCGCCGGTATAGTTGACAGCCTTCGCCAGCCGGACAGCGGAATCGAGCAGGCACGCGCGGGTGTCCTCATCAAGCGCGGGCGAGGGTGACTCCTCGATCAGCTTCTGATGACGGCGCTGAATGGAACATTCGCGCTCGCCCAGGTGGATGACGTTGCCATGCCGGTCGCCGAAGATCTGCACCTCGATGTGGCGCGCGGGAACGACGGCTTTCTCGATATAGACGGTGGCGTCGCCGAACGCGCCCAGCGCCTCGCTGCGCGCCAGCCGCAGCGCGGCTTCCAGGTCTTCGGGATTGTGGACGAAGCGGATGCCCTTGCCGCCGCCACCCGCCGACGCCTTCAACAGCACGGGAAAGCCGATGCGCTCGGCCTCCTCACGGGCCTGCGCGGCGTCCGCTATATCCGCGTTGTAGCCTGGCGTCACAGGTACATTCGCCTCCTGCGCCTTGCGCCGGGCGGCGGTCTTCTCACCCATCTCGCGCATCACCCGCCCGGAAGGGCCGGCGAAGATGATCCCGGCGGCCTCGCAGGCGTCAGCGAAATCCGGGTTTTCGGAGAGGAAACCATAGCCGGGGTGGATTGCGCCCGCGCCGGTTTGCCGGGCCGCCTCGACGATCTTCTCGATGCGCAGATAGCTCTCAGTGGCGGCCGGTGGGCCAATGCGTACGGCCATATCGGCCATCCGGACGTGCGGCGCGTCACGGTCGGCGTCGCTATAGACGGCCACCGCGCGCAGGCCCAGATCGTGGCAGGCGCGGATGACGCGCACGGCGATCTCGCCGCGATTGGCGACAAGCACGGTTGAAAATGGAAGGCGCTCAGAGCGCGCTATGGACGGGCGGACACTGGTGGCTGTCCGGGTCTGGCGGGAGGTGGTCTGTGACATCACTGTCTCCAGGAAATAGCGTCGCCGGGGGACTGCGCATAATACGACAGGAGGCCGCGATGTCCCGGCTGGTCGCGTCAGCCGCCAGTATACCACTCCTGCCCGCCCCGGCGCTGGCTCAAGCGGAGACGCTGGGCGCGCCTCCGCGAAAGAGCTCCGCAGGCGGCGCCAGTTTATCCCCGCGGCTTCGCCGGGCGCGACAGGATAGCGATACATGTGGCGGCTGGCCAGATGACGAGCGGCGCGGCCGCGTAGCGGGTGGCGTTGATCCAGTCTGTCGAAACCTGCCTGCCGGCTGGCGCGACCTCTGGCGGACCGGAAACGGCGACCGGCGTAAAGCTACCACCCGCGATGGACAGGGTGAGGGCGGCGGCGATGATGACGATGATGGGCGTCAGCAGGGTGACAAGGAACGCGGTGGAGCGCCCCCCCGCGCGCAGCGTGATCAGGCTCAGTATCCAGGCGGCCAGCGACAGGAGCAGGCCTGGGCTGAGCGACAGCGCGGCGGCGCGCAACAACTGCGGCCCGATGGATGAGACGGGCGGACAGACGTCGAAACAAATAAAAGCGGAACCAATCCAGTAGAAGAAGATGCCAGTCGCCGTGCCGGCGAGCGCGAGCCCTCCCAGGATGATCGCGGCGATTCGCATGATTCCCCTCCCCATACGCCGCCCGCTTTGCGGCATATCTCATCGCTCATGCTCCGGCGGGCGTACAATGTCCTCAAACATACGCGGCGAACGGCGCATGGTTGGAGGAATATATGGCGGAGAGCGGCCAGTATGCTGAATTGCCGTCTCTTTCCCGTCCACCAGAGCGTGTCTTCGTGGGCGGGCGCGGCGCGCGGCTAACTCCGACGGGCGCGCCCCGGCTGCCAGGCTCGAAGTATTACACGCTGCGCTACCTGCTCAACGCGCTGCTGGCTGAGGGCGAGAGCGTCATCCATGCGCTCGCGCTCAGCGATGATACAGCGGTTCTCGTCAGGGCGATGCGAGCGCTGGGAGCGGACGCGCGCTGGGAGCGGGAGGACAGCGGCGCGTGGGCGCTGCGCGCGCGCGGCTGCGGCGGACGGCCAGCGCGGCCAGCGGATGGCGTGATCCAGGCGGGCAACGC
>JAKAIY010000239.1 GCA_021814145.1 Chloroflexota bacterium | reverse complement strand
GGACTTCCAGGAGGGCGTCTATTGACGGGCGCGCCCCGGTAGGATAGTCCGGCGCGCTGGAGGGAGCGCGCCCCGAAGGTGGGCCGTATGGTGGCGCGGGGGAGCGCATCGAGCCGCCGGAAAAGGAAGCGCCGCCACCAATGGAATGCGCGGACGGAGGCACACTGGACTCGCGCGCGAGACGGGCGCGCGTGGCAAGGTCATAGGCCTCGCGCGCATCGAGCGGCGCCTGGATCCAGGGAGCGTTCGGGCCGACGGATTCAGGGCGCAGGGTGGTGGAGCGCAACGCGACCTGGGCCCACGCTTCGCGTTCCTCGCGCACCATCGCCATATCATTCGAGTCCCGATGCGCTTCGATCAACTCACCGCCGGGGCCTTGCCAGCGAATATCGGTAAGCAGCAGCGGGTTATCCGGATGACGGTACGCGGCGTAGAGCGCTCCGCCGCGCGAACCGTATCCCAGCAGGATATCAATGATACTGGCGCTCTGGTGGGACATCTGGGAGGCTCCTGGGCCACTGGCAGCCATCATCGTTATTTCTCCTGGCGTCCGCAGGTGACGCCCGGCGGGATGGTCAGACGACGTTTTCGCCTGGCGCGATATGGCGCGCTATCGCCTGATTGGGTCGTCAGACGCGCGGGCCATGCGGGACAGCGCTGGGGCGCGACCAGCTAAAAAGGCGAGCGCTCCACAACAGATACTCTGACGCCGCGCGGCCCTTTCGCTCAACAGCGACTATCCGAATGGGCCGCTACGATATTCCATGATATTGATTGATATGACGCCCGCGCGCCCGTACACGGCGCGACATGCGACATGGTATTCACTATCAGGAGCGTTATCGCGCATAGCGCACGCTTCATGCCAGGTCGCGCAAAATCATGCCAGCGGCGAGCCGTGACCCGGATCGCTCACCGATCGGTCTGGCCGCTCGGGACAGTGAAAAGCCAGATGACTAGAAGGTGAGCGCGGCGTCAGAGGCCCAGTTCCGCTCATGCGCCCAGATGTTGAAATGCTAGATGAATTGGACGCCCATCGCTGGCGCCCGCTGGCATTGGAGTGAGTATAGCATGGCTCTGACGCCCGGGCAATTCCTCGGGCGCCCATCCAGCCTAAGCGGGCTAGCACAAACGCGGCTCAAGCTCCTGCCCTGGTCGCGGGAAGCGCCAGCGCGCCAGATGAGCCTCCCTGTGAGCGTATAGCCCCAAAATGCGGCATTCCATGGAATCCCCCCGCTTGTCGCCTCGCTTGACGCTCTGAATACAGAGCGGCATAATGCCCGTTAGCGGCGCGCGCGGGCGCGACGCGACGCGCATGACGCGCTGGCGCGCAGCCAGTGGAGAAGCGACACAACATGGGGCATCCCGCGCACATCTCACTCACGGACCACCTTCGCGTCATCGAATCCGAGATCGCGGCTGGTCGCGCCGAGAGCGCCCTGCCACGCTGCCAGGATATCGTGACGCTCTATCCCCGCGCGCTCGCGGCCCAGCGGGTGCTTGGGGAAATCTACCTCGCCCTGCGCAAGCCGCGCGAGGCGCTCGCCGCGCTGGACCGGGCGCTGACCGGCGACCCCGAGGACGTGCGCGCCTGTTGCGCGCGCGCCATTGTCCACCAGATGCATGGCGACCAGCTGGCGGCGCTCGCGTGGTATCACCGGGCCTGCGACATCCGCGCCGAAGATACCACCCTGCGGGCGACGTATCGCGAGATGGCCGCCGGATTGGGCCAGCCCCCCTATCAGCCGGGGCGCGCGGGCCTGGCGCGGCTGTATCTGCGCGGGGACCTCTTCACGCACGCGATCCGCGAATGGGAGTCCCTGATCGCAGAGAACTCCGATAGCGTCCGGCTAGAGGCGCATGTCGGGCTGGTAGAGACACTCTGGCGGGCGGGCCGGCTCCAGGAAGCGGAAACCTGGGCGCGACGCACGCTGACCAACGCCCCTTCCTGCCTCAAGCCATTGCTGATCGCGACGGTCATCGCCCATGACGAGGGGCGCGACGCGGACGCGGAGCCTTTCCTGCGGCGAGCGGCGGACCTGGACCCCGACCATCGCGCCGCGCGCGCGCTCTTCGCGGACCGCCTGCTCGTGGGCGATACCGCGCTTGGCGCCCTGATCTGGGGCGAGACGCCATTCGACCCTTCCCCGACAGGCGGCGGCGTCACAGGCGCGCCCCGGACACACGCCTCGCAAGGCCCCATGCCCGCTTCACTAGGGGCCGCGCCCGCTTCACCAGGAGCCGCGCTCGCTTCAGCCGGCCCTGCGCCCGCTTCACCGGGCGCCGCGCCCGCCTCTGGCCAGCGTGTCACCCAGCCTGCGGCGCGGCATGTTAACCACCCACTCGTGACGAACGGCCCGTTCACGCCCGGCGCGCCGACACGCCCGGATCTCGCTGAGCCGCCCGCGGCGCCCCTGCCGCCACCCGTCACGCGCTCAAACGACCTGCCGCCGAACTTCCACAGCATGTTCAAAGAGACCGAAGGGATGCTCTGGCGGCCAGGAGACAGCGACCCGGACGCGCTGCGTGATACCGTGGAGCGCCGCGCCGCGCCCGCCTCGCCGCCACCTCCCGCGCCCGCGCCGCCGTCGCTGGACGCCGCTCCGCCCGCGATCGCCGAGAGCGGCTTCGCGCTGGGCGATACCGAGATGCGCCGCGCGATCCGCTGGGTGCAGTGGCTCCAGGCGCAGGGCGCGCGATCACTGGGCGATGAAATGCAGCGTGGCCTTCCCAGCGGCTCGCTGGATGCGCTGCTCAATAGCCCACCGGGCGCTTCGCAGCCCGCGGCGGCCGCCCAGCCGCCCGTGAGCGAGAGGCCATCCGTCCCACCCGTGACCGCGCTGCCCAGCATGCCCTCGCAGCCCTCGGCCTCGCTGCCCAGCATGCCCTCGCAGCCCTCGGCCTCGCTGCCCAGCATGCCCTCGCAGCCCTCGGCCTCGCTGC
>JAKAIY010000238.1 GCA_021814145.1 Chloroflexota bacterium | reverse complement strand
TGAAGGGGCCGGAGCTGCTCTCCAAGTGGGTCGGCGAGTCCGAGCGCGGCGTGCGCGAGATGTTCCAGCGGGCGCGGCAGGTCGCACCGTGTGTGCTGTTCCTCGATGAGATGGACGCGCTGGCTCCACGGCGTGGCGGCGCGTTCGACGCGGTCAGTGACCGGCTGATTGGCCAGTTGCTGACCGAGCTGGATGGCATCGAGGGGCGGCGCGGCGTGATCGTCGTGGGCGCGACAAACCGGCCAGAGTTGATTGACCCAGCGGCGCTGCGCGCGGGACGCTTTGATCTGGTGCTGGAGCTGCCGCTGCCCGACCGTGAGGCGCGCAGGGTGATCCTGGGGATTCATACCAGGAAGCGCACGCTTGCGCCAAATGTCTCTCTGGATAGCCTGGCGCGCAAGACCAATGGCTTCAGTGGCGCCGATATCGAAGCGGCATGCCGGCGGGCGG
The DNA here is from genome assembly GCA_021814145.1 of Chloroflexota bacterium. Lineage (GTDB taxonomy): Bacteria > Chloroflexota > Ktedonobacteria > Ktedonobacterales > JADMIN01 > JAKAIY01. Next base: position 2,497 of record JAKAIY010000238.1, on the reverse strand, counting down.
CGAATCTGGCGCTGGCGGAGTGGATGCGCGCGCGCGGCGCTGGGGCGCAGGGCGCCGCGCCACAATCTTCCACGACCAAGCCGGATGGGCCAGTGATCGAGATGCGCCACTTCGAGGCGGCGATTGTTGAGGCGCGCGGCAAGGGGTGATCTCGCGCCGGGACGCGGGGGAGGAAACGCGATGCGAGTAGACCTGGACGCGCCAATCCGTGAGGTGACGGTCTATACCGATCAGGCGTTGGTGATACGGCGCGGCTCGGTGACGCTGACCGAGGCCGGCGAGAGCGCGATTATGCTCGGCGGGCTGCCGCAGCGGCTGACGAAGGAATCGCTACGGGCATCGGCGCGGGCGGCGATTGGCGCGCGCCTGCTGGGCGTGGATGTCAGCGCGGAATTCCACGCGGCGGCGCCCGAGGAACAGCTCGCGCGGCTGCGCGGCGAGATCACGGCGCTGGAGCGCGAAGTGGCGGCGCTGGGCCAGCGGCTGGCGCTCATCAAGCGGCAGCGCGGCTGGCTGGATACGCTGGGCGAGCAGTCGGCGCGCAGCCTGGCGTTTGGCATGACGCGCGGCTCGGCCCAGCCGGACGACGCGACGCGCATTTTCAGCTTCACCCGTGATGAGAGCGAGCGGCTGAACACGCTCTGGCTGGACACCCGGCGCGAGCGCACGGAGAAGCGGGAGACGCTGGCGGCCAGGCGGCGTGAGTATGACGCGCTGGCCAAAGGAGCGGGCGCGGACAGGCTGCGAGCGGTGATCCGTGTGGCGGCGGACGCGCCGGGCGAGGTGTCGCTCGAGGTGACGTACCTGGTCCCCGCCGCGCGCTGGACGCCGCGCTATGACGCGCGGGTAGATACGCAGGCCTCCAGGCTACGGCTCGCGCAGCAGGCGCTGATAAGCCAGTGGACGGGTGAAGACTGGGTGAGCGTTCCGCTGTCGCTCTCCACCGCCCGGCCCAGCGCAGCGGTTACCCTTCCTGACGACGCGCCAGCCTGGTTCATTGACCAGTTTCGCCCCCTGCCTCCGCCACAACCGCGCGCCTACGCGGCGATGGCGGCTCCTACTGGCTCGTTGCGCGCCGCCAGGATTATGGGCGCGGGCGCGGAGGCGCTGGCGTTGAAGGAGACGCCGGAGGAGGATACAGGGGAGCCCGAATCAGAGGTGGGCTTCGCTGAGGCCAGCGTTGAGCGCGCCGGCGCCGCGCAGGTCTTCCGGGTGAGCGGTGGCGCGGACATCCCCTCAGATGGCCAGCCGCATACGGTTGGGCTTGGCGATGTGGACCTGCCAGTGACGCTGGAGTATGTGGCGGCGCCAGTGGTGGCCGCTGGCGCGCATCTGCGGGCGACCGCGACAAACACGGCTGGACATACGCTGCCAGCCGGCGCGCTGCACGCTTTCCACATCGGGCCTGGCGGCGAGGAGTATGTGGGCGAGACGCGTATCGAGAGCGTGGCGGAAGGCGCGCCGCTGAAGCTCTATCTGGGCGTGGATGACAGTGTGACCGTCAAGCGGGAACTCGTTGAGCGCGACACCGACAAGGGTAATCTGCTCCAGGGTGGCGTCCGCCGGACGACGCTGGGCTACCGTGTGACCATCGCCAACCGCACACAGGCCCAGCAGCGCGTGCTGCTGCTGGACCGCTTGCCAGTCTCGCGCCACGAGCGCATCAAGGTGAAGGCGCTGGAGATGCGCCCGCAGCCCAGCGCGCAGACGAGCCTTGAGCAGTTGACCTGGGCGCTGACACTGGCGCCAGGCGAGGAGCGCAAGGTGGAGTGGCGCGTCCTGATCGAGTCGCCTGCCGACACGGAGGTGTCAGGCTTGCCGTGAGGCTGGCTAGAGCGCCGGCTCAAGGAGTCAGCGCCTACCAGTGGCGAACGTCCTCCAAATCCCACATGAAGGCATGAGCATGGATTCGCGCATGCCTTTATGTGTGAATCCATGCGTAGTTACCTGCGCTCTGCTTTGCCGTCACAACATGTGTGACCTGCGCTATGAGAGCAGGCCGGCGCTTCCAGCATAGCGGTGTTGAAGGAGTCCCAATCGCGATGCGCCTGGATGCTCCAGAGTCTCAGAAGGGCGCGTTCGTTCGCTCACGCTTCTTGCGCCGGCCAGCGTTCCGGCTGCCTGATCCCACGAGTCTTGCCAGCGCGCAGCGTCCGATGCCCTGGCGCTCCATACTGGCGCCTGCCGCTACGTTGTGGTTTGCCACCCGCCTGGCTTACCTGACGCTAACTTGCTATTACCCTCTCGTTTCCGGGGGATATTTGCCCTCGACCGCGACTGTTTCCTTGCCTGCGCTGGTTCGCCGCTGGACTGAATGGGATGGCGCCTGGTACATTCAGATCGCGCGGATGGGCTATACATCTTCCACTATCTCCGCTTTTTTCCCACTGTACCCTGGCCTCATCCGGCTGACCGCCTTCCTTATCGGCCCACACTGGGCCGCGGCCGCGTTGCTGGCATCGAACCTCAGCGCCCTTTTGGCCTTCTTCGGAGAGAT
>JAKAIY010000109.1 GCA_021814145.1 Chloroflexota bacterium | reverse complement strand
ACGCGGCCCGCGCACAGGAGGACGAGGACATCGAAAGCAGCATCCACGCCATGGAGACTGAAAGCGCTCCACTCGTCGACCTGCCAGACGAATCGGAGGTCAGCGGCGCTCGTCTGCGCCGCGTGCAGGAAGTCGCAAAGGCCGCTGAGCGCGGCGAGGCGGCGGAAGTAGACACGATCACCGCGTATCTGCGGGAGATCGGGCGCGTTCCGATGCTGAGCCACGCCCAGGAGATTGACCTGGCCAAGCGCATCGAGGCCGGCGACAAGGAGGCGGTCCAGCAGTTCGTGCTGGCGAATCTCCGCCTGGTCGTTAGCATCGCCAAGCGCTACGTCGGGCGCGGCCTGTCATTGCTCGATCTGATTCAGGAGGGCAATATCGGGTTGATGCGCGCTGTCCAGCGCTATGACTGGCGCCGTGGCCACCGCTTCAGCACGCATGCGACCTGGTGGATCCGCCAGGCGATCAGCCGCGCGGTCGCTGACAAGGGGCGTGCGATCCGGCTCCCTGTCTATGTCAACACCGCCCTGAATCGTGTCCGGCGCGAGCGCCAGCGTCTGGTGCAGGAGATGGGCCGCGACCCGACCGAGCAGGAGCTGGCCGATGCCCTGGGGATGGACGTTGAGCGTCTGCATGAGTTGGAGGCCGCTCCTGGCGCGCCGATCTCGCTTGAGCTGCCTGTTGGCGAGGACGAGGAGCAGGAGCTAGGCGATGTGCTGGCTGATGAGGCTAGCGTCTCGCCTGAAGAAGTGGCCACCACGCGCACGATGAAGCAAGAGGTGCAGGAAGTCCTGGAGGACGTCCTGACGCCGCGCGAGCGGCTTGTGCTGCAGCTGCGCTTTGGGCTGGGCAGCAATCATACCTTCCCGCTGGAGCAGGTGGGCCGCAAGCTCGGCATCACCCGTGAGCGCGTGCGCCAGATTGAGGCGGGCGCGCTGGCGAAGCTCCGCAATCCGAAGGTGCTGGAGCGCCTGCGCACATAGGCCGCCAGGACACCTGAGGTTGTCACCACAATCCGCCCGATCAGTTATGGCTGATCGGGCGGATTGTGTTTATTCAGGCGCTTATTCAGGCTGCCGCGTGGCTGCGCTAGGCTGACGCGGCCACCGCCAGCGCCGCCTGTGCCGCCAGCCGCTGCGCCAGCCGCAGCTCTTCGGCGTGGAAACCGGGCCGCCATTCGTGGAACAGCTCATCGGAGATCGCCAGGAGCATCGCCAGTCGCACCTGGCGGAAGGCGGAAAGCGCGAACAGCGCCGACGCCTCCATCTCTACCGCCAGCGCGCCCATCGCGCTGTAGACTGTCACCTTCGAGCGCAGCTCCCGGTAGGGCGCATCGGTTGTCCAGACCGGGCCAAACGCGACTGGCGCTCCGAGCGCGGCCACCGCCTCGCCTAGCGCGCGCGCCAGATCAGCGTCAGGCGTCACCTCTACGCCTGCTGGCGCGTAGTGGAACGATGTTCCTTCCTCACGGATCGCGCCGGTGGGGATGGCGAGCGCGCCAATCGGCAGCGCGGGCTGCAGGCTACCGCCCGTTCCCACCACCAGGATACGCTTCACGCCCAGCGCGATCAGTTCCTCCAGCCCGGCCACCGCGGCGGGCGCGCCGATGCTCAGCCGGGCCAGCGCCACGTCGCGCTCACCCACTTTCCCCTGCGCGACGCGCGCGACCTCTTCGGGGACTTGAGGCGCCTGGCTGGCGCCAGTGGCCGCCATCAGATCGCCAAATATTGTCCGCTGGAACGTCGCGATAAGCGTCTCGGGCAGGCGCGAGGACTCGATTGTGCGATGATGGCGCTCCAGCGCGTAACGGATGAACGCCAGCGGCGCCAGGCGTTCCTCGTCGGCGGCTTCCGCGTCCGCGGGCGCTTCCGGCGCCACCGTCGCGGCCTCCGCGGCGGCGGCCGGGTCCAGGCCGAGCGCGGCGAGCAGGCGGGCGCCTTCGTCCCCTTGCGGTGAATCGCCTGCGGCGCTGGCGCGCTGTGGCTGGTCTGGCTGGCTAGAAATTGGAATGATTGCGTCTCGATCGGCGGTCATGAGGCAAATAATCCTTGGCTGATGTTGGGTAAGCCTGCCCGCGCGCGTCGCGACGGAACAGTCTGATCGTGGTGGCTATCGCGCATGTCTTTCGCGTAGTTCGAAGTATACTGGTTCCGCAAGCGTGCGTTAAGAGGTATAGGCGTCACGGGCAAGCGAGCAGTCAGCCGCCATTGTAGGCGATATCGCTAGACGAATCGGGAACATTGTCCGTTAGAGTATATTGAGAGCGTGAAAGAGGCGGTCGCGATGATGGTGATCGCTGACTGGCGCGCGTATCCCACCATGCTGGGACCCGGTGGGGCAAGGTTGGTTGAGGTGGCTATGGCAGCGCAGGCGCGCACGAGAGCGACCTGCGATGTGGAGGAAATCCCCATGCTTGAATTGCGGCGCGCCCGCTCTCGGGCGCTCGTTACCCGGCAGTCACAGGAGCGTTGGAGTCGGGGCCAGGGCCTTGTCGAATATGTGTTGATCATTTTGTTTGTCGCGCTGGCCGTTGTGCTGGCTCTTTCTTTTCTGGCGCCGCCGATTTCCACCATTCTCGATACAATCTCCAGTTCGCTCTGACCGCGGGCGGCCCGTTTCCGTTTTCGCGGGGCGGTGGCGGAATACATATCCAGCGCGACCCATCACGTCTGTCTTTTCCCGCATATCACGCTCCGCGGACATGGCTGGCCTGGCGCCCCTTATTGAAGGGCAGGGCCAGAAATCCGGATGGTGTCCTGATTGCGGGCGGGTGAGCGCGATGGTATAATGCGATGGTGGCTTGTCCGGCCTCCGACGGCGCCTCATCGTACGCGCTCGTCGCCGCGACGTGACGCGCGTGCTCTCCTTGCGCCTTGTGGCTTGCTCCTCGCAAGCCAGTTCTTCACATGCTGGCGCGGCTGGTGAGCCTGCGCGCGCGTCCCCAATCATCCTGCCCCGCTCTGCCACGCGCGCGCTATGCGGACGCGCGTGGCGCCGAGCGGGAGCATACCCACAGGAGGACTCCGCATGGCGCGGGACTATGAGCTTGGGGTGATTATCAACCCCGAAGTCGGTGATGAGCAGGCGCGCGCGATTGTCGAGCGCGTCCAGCACGTTATCAACGTGAACGGCGGCCAGGTGGTGCGCGTCAACGCCTGGGGACGCCGGCGGCTCGCCTATCCTATCGAACATCATCGCGATGGTCTGTACTTCTTCTACGATCTCATCCTGGAGCCGCAATCTGTGGCGGAGATCGAGCGTGACCTGCGGGTGAATGAGAATATCATTCGCCATCTGCTCAAGCTGCGCGATTCGCGCGTCGTGGCGCAGCAGCGCCAGCGCGATCTTGAGCGCGACGCTGAGCTGGCGCAGCAGCAGGCTGAGGCCGCCGCCCGCGCTGAGGCCGCCGAAGCGGAAGCCGCCCAGGCCAGCGAGGCTGAGGTCACCCAGGCTGAGGCTGCCCAGACTGAGGCAGCCGAAGCGGAAGAGGAGGCTGGAACCGGCGAGACAGGCGAATCCGAGAACGGCGACACGGAATCGTCTGAGGATGTAGCGACCAGCGAGACGGAGGCGTAGGCCAGCGGCGCGCAAATCCAGCGCCGCCTGGTGTGGGGAGGGCAAGTCACTCCATGAACAAGATCATGCTGATCGGCAATCTCGGCAAAGATCCCGAGATGAGCTACACCGCCAGCGGCAAGGCGCTTACCAAGTTTTCGCTTGCCGTTAATCGCCGCATGCGCGACCGCGAATCGGGTGAGCGCCGCGAGGAAACCACCTGGTTTAGCATCGTCGCGTGGGACCAGCTTGCGGAGACGTGCAACAACTATCTGCACAAGGGCTCCAAGGTCTATATCGAAGGCCGCATGACCTCGCACAAATACACCGACAAAGACGGTGTCGAGCGCATTGCGTGGGATGTCACCGCTACCGATATGGAGATGCTGGACCCCAAGGGATCTGGCCAGGGTGGCTCACAGGGCAGCGGCTATGCTGATGACCTGTCGGGCGACGACCTGCCGTTCTAGTTGGTTCCGGAGCGATTGCGGCAAACTGGATCGCGGACTGAATGATCGGCGTGAGGAGCGTTCTCTCTTCGCGCCCATGTGTTACGTACCGGCGCGGGCGAACCTCTCCGCGCGCGCCGGCAATCCCGAACGTACAGGAGTTTTTTCCTATGCAGCAGAGGCGTGAGATGAGTGGGCAAGGCGCTGCCCCGGCGCAAGCGGGCGGCCCTCAGCGCGACGCCCAGGGAAGCCCTCAGGGCGGGGCTGGTAGCCGTGGTCGTGGCCGCGATTTCCGCAGCCGCCGCAAGGTCTGCGCGTTCTGCGTGGATCATGTGCGCGAGATTGACTACAAGGATGTGGCGCGCCTGCGTCGCTACCTCTCAGACCGTGGTAAAATCGAGCCAAGACGCAAGACTGGCACCTGCGCCCGGCACCAGCGCCGTCTGAGTGTCGCGCTCAAGAACGCGCGCCATATGGCCCTCATGCCCTACACCGCGGCCCATATCCGCGGTGTCTAGGGAGCGAAGCGGAGCGTGTACGCCAAACGCGGCGAGACGGGCTCTCCGACGCGCGCCGGTGACGTATCCTTTTCCCTGGCGGCGTCTGGGCGGGGTGGCTCGTCTCGCCACGGGATCACCTTCACGGAGAACTTGTCGCGCCTATGAGTAATCAAACCGTGCAGCGTCCTACCAGCAGGCGCTCCACTTCATCCAGCGTGGCGCCGGACAAGGGCTCCGGCAAGGCTCCAGCGAGATCTTCGGCGAAAGCCTCGGCGAAGTCCGCCGGCAGCGCGGGAAAGTACCGTGTGCGACAGACCGCGCGCGTCGAGGGGCTGCGGGACGGCAAGCCGCTCATCTTTGGCTGGGGCCGCCATCTTACGCGCGCCCAGAAAATCCGCTATCAGCGCATTGGGCTGGCATCCTTCGCGGGTCTCGTTGTTCTGGCTGTGATCGGCACGCTGGTCTACGGCGTGCTCAATGAGACGATCTTCATCCCGAACTCCACCATTGTCAGCGTCAACGGCGTCAACATCAGCCAGGACACCTATCGCAAGAATCTGGCGGTCGAGGCGCAAACGCTCTGGAATACGCTTCAGAGCGAGATCGCGCAGGACAACGCGCTCCAGCCCAAGATACAGCAGGGCGATCAGGCGGCTTTCACTCAGGACAGCATCCTGCAGTCGCAGATTCAGTCCAATGAGGGCAAGTATTCGCAGTCGGTGATTACGCAGACCGCGATAAGCGACCTCATGGATGACCAGCTCATCCGGGCGGGCGCGAAGACGTTCGAGCAGCAAAAGCACGTGCCGGCCTCGACCTTTGACCCCAGCCAGAAGGAAATTGACGCCGCGCTGGCCGCGTTCAAGAAGGCCTTCCCGAAGAATGAGACCTACGCCAGTTTCCTGAGCGCGAATCATATGACCGAGAGCGATGTTCGCGCCGCGCTGGCGATTCAGGTGCGCCGCACGAAGATGCAGACCTATCTCGCCAGCTTGCTCGTCTCGCCCACGCGCCAGGTACATCTGCGCAAGATCGAGACGGATACGTCCGCCAACGCCGCCAAGGCGCGCGCCGCGCTCATCAAGGGCGGGCTGACGAACGCGATCTGGTCCACGATCGCCAAACAGGACTCGCTGGACCCGAACAGTAAAGATGTCGGCGGCGACCTTGGCTGGGTCCCGCCTGGCACAGGCGACGCGGGCATCGAGGCCTGGGCCTACGCGCCTGGCCGCAAGGTTGGCGAGCTGAGCCCGGTTATCGCGGACGCCAGCGGCACCTTCGACGTAGTGCAGATCATCGCGATTGACCCTTCGCGCGTGGTGGATGCCGCTACCCTCAAGTCGGCGCAGGAAAACGCGCTGCCGCACTGGCTGTCCATGCAGCGGGTCCTGCTTGGCTCGCGCGCGGGGACACCCAACACGACGATGCTCTCCGCGACACGTAACCTGCCGAAGGCTCCTGACCTGAACGGCGCGCTGCCGACCTTTACGCCCCCGCCGGGCAGCGGCTTGCCTGGGACCAACGGGATACCGGGGGGCGGCAGCGGCCTTCCCGGCCTGGGCGGCTGACCGGCTCCTCCGTCAGTGAGGGTGTCGTAGATATGCGATGATACAGAGGCGCTGTGGCCAGCGATGGTCCGGCGCCTCTGATCGCATTGTCTCGTTCGCATGCCTGTTATGGCCCGGGAGCGGCTCTTGTCGTGACACATCCTGCTAGCGTCATTACGCCTCACAGCGCCGAAGCGCGCCTGGCTCCAGACGCGCGCGAGACGCGCGCTCTGCTGGAGACGGTCGCGCTCTATCTCCATATCCCTTTCTGCCACGCGAAATGCCATTACTGCGATTTCAATTCCTACGCGGGCATGCTGGGGCTACGTGAGGAGTATGTGGCCGCGCTGCGCGATGAGATCCTGCTGGCGGGGCGCCGCGCGCGTTTGGCGAACGGCAAGCCGCGCCGCTGCCGCACGGTGTTCTTTGGTGGTGGCACGCCCAGCCTGCTGACCGCTGGGCAGATCGCGGAGCTGCTGGCCGCCATTCGCGACGCCTTCGCCCTCGATCCCGACGCTGAAGTGACGATGGAGGCCAACCCTGGCGCGCTGGAGTATTCGCAGCTCGACACCGTGCGCGCGGCGGGCGTCAACCGCCTGAGCATGGGCGCGCAGAGCTTCGATTCCGCGCTGCTGCGCTGGATGGGTCGCATCCACTCGCCCGACGAGATCGAGACGGCCTTCCATGCGGCGCGGGCAGCGGGCTTCACCAATGTCAGCCTGGACTTTATCTTCGCCCTGCCTGGCCAGACACAGGCGGTATGGCTGGACACGCTGGAGCGCGCCATCGCGCTCGGCCCCGACCACCTCTCGCTCTACAACCTGATCGTTGAGGAAGGGACGCCGCTTTTCACCTGGGTCCAGCGGGGAAGCGTGCGCGAGGTGGATGAGGATACCGCCGCCGACATGTACGAGGCGGCGCAGGAGCGGCTGGCGCGGGCGGGCTATCTCCAGTATGAAATCTCCAACTGGGCGCGGCCTGGCCACGCCTGCGCGCACAACCTGACCTACTGGCGCAACCTGCCGTGGATTGGCCTGGGCGCGGGCGGCGCGTCGTTCTACGCCGGCCAGCGCTTCACCGAGACGCGCCCCATCCGCGCGTATATCGCCCGCGTGCGCGACACGCTCGCCTCTGAGAAAATCAGCCTGGAAGGCTCTGAGGAGACGCTGCCCGCCGCCGCTATCGCTAGCCGCGAGACGATCAGCCGCGAGCTGGAGATGGCGGAGACGGCGATGCTGGGCCTGCGCCTGAATGAGGGCGTCAACCTCGATGTCTTCGCCGCGCGCTATGGGATGGACTTCTGGGAGGCGTTTGGCGAGCGGCTGGCGGAGCTCCGCGCGCTGGAGTTGATCGAGGAGGCGGCTGGATGGGTTCGCCTTACGCCCCACGGGCGCATGGTCGGCAACGAAGTCTTCGCCCGCCTCCTGCCTGATGGGTGATAGGGAAGGCGGCCACGCCCCACAGCTGAGCGTGGCGCAAATTACAGCGTAGTACACCGCGCCTTCTGATGGCGCGTCGCCCCAGGACGCGGGCTTTGCCCGCAATGGCCCGTACATCTGGATAGGAGCGTTCATGCGGATGTTTGGATGGAGTGGATCAAAGCGGATGGCTGCGGGGGTGAGGCGCGCATGAGCGGGGATTTGAACGTGGACGCTCCGGATATGTCGGATGGGGCGCTCGATGCGTCACACGAGGCGCTGGCGCGGCTGGCGCGCTCGGCGCGCATCGCGGATGAGCTGCCGCGCGCCGAGCTGACCAGCATCCCCGGCGTCACGCCACTACAGGCGCAGCTGCTGGCGAATCGTGGGGCGCGTGGCGCGCGGGCCGTGCGCGACCTGCTCGATACGGACTGGCGCGCGACGGGCGCGCTCCCGGGTCAGGACGAGGCCGTCCAGCGGCTGGCGCGCGCGATCGCGGGTGATGAAGCGGTCGTTGTCTTTGGCGACCATGACTGCGATGGCGTCACGTCATGCGCGATTCTCACGCTGGCGCTGCGCGAAGCGGGCGCGCGCGTCACCGCGTACATCCCCCGGCGCGACGATGACGGGCGGGGCCTGAACGAGGACGCGGTGCGCCAGCTGGCCGCTGACGGCGCGCGCCTGATCGTCACCTCCGACTGCGGGACGGCCAACGTGGCGGAAGTCGCACTGGCGCGCTCGCTTGGCATGGATGTTATCATCACCGACCATCACCCGATCCACAGCGAGGTTCCGGCGGACTGCGCGCTCGTCAACCCCTGGCGCGCGGAGGAGCGTTCCACGCGGGATGATCTCGCCGGGGCGGCTGTCGCTTTCCGTCTCATGGAGGCTTTGCTGCGCGAGCAGGCGCCGGAGCGCGCGGACGCGGCGCTCGAAGGGCTGCTTGACCTGGTCGCCATCGGCGTCATCGGTGACATTGTGCCGCTGACGCGCGAGTGCTGGGGCCTGGCTCGCGCCGGCCTGGCGCGCCTGCGCTCAGCGCCGCGCCCCGGCCTGCGCGCCATGCTGGAGCGCGCGGGGGTCGCCTGGCGGCAGGCGACCGAGCGCGACATTACCTATGTCATCGCGCCGCGCCTCAACGCCGCCGCCCGCCTGGGAGAGCCAGCGACCGCGCTCGATCTGCTGCTCTGCGATGATGAGGAGAGCGCCAACCGCCTGTCCGCCCAGCTGGAGGAGCTGAACCTGGAGCGCCAGCGCGTCACGGAGGAGATCATGCTCGACGCGCAGCGGATGGTAGAGGCGCAACTGGCCCGTGAGGGGGACGACGCGCCCGCGCTGGTCAGCGCCGCCAGTGATGGCTGGCCGTTCGGCATGCTGGGCCTGGTAGCCAGCCGTCTGGTGGAGCGCCACGGGAGCCCGGCGGTGGTCATCAGCCGCGATGGCTCCGAGGCGCGTGGCTCCGCGCGCGCGCCGGAAGGCTACAACCTGGGTGAGGCGCTGGCGGCTCGCGCGCCAGTCTTCCGCCGCTTCGGTGGCCATGCTCGCGCCGCTGGCTTCACACTGCCTACAACTGAAGTGGAGGCGCTGCTCGATGACCTTCGACTGCGGCTGGCCCTCCAGCGCGACTCCCTGTCGCTCGCGCGCGCGGCGGAGGGCGATCCGCTGCCCGTGGACCTGCGGCTGCCTCTCAACCGCCTGATCCCGCGCATCTACCATGAGCAGCAGGCGCTCGCTCCGTTTGGCCCAGGCTTTCCGGCGCCTACCTATATCGCTCTGGGGGTTCGCGTCATAGGATGCTGGCGCAGTGGCGCGGAGGGCCGCAATCTCCGCCTGCGCATGCGCGACGCTACCGCCGACCGTGTCTTCTTCTGGGCGCGCCAGGGCGATCTCTGCGAGATCCTGCGTCCGCATCTGGCCGGGCTGCCCATGCTCGACCTGATCTTCACGCTCGACGCCTTTATCCGCCCCGGCGGTGACTTCGATCTTCTGCCGCGGGTTGTCGCGCCGCGTATCGTGGGGTGAGGTCGCGAGCCGCCATCAGACGGCCTGCTTGACTTTGGCTTCCATCTGGTCGTAGCGGTTGACGCGGTAGATGATGGTGGAGATGATCCAGCTCAGCACGAAGACGCCGATGATGCCCGCGCCAATGTAGCCGAAGTTTTCGCCTCCATTGCCACTGCTGAGGAAGCTCACGAAATCCCAGACGCCTCCTGTCAGGCCAAACTGGCCCTGAACAATGCTCAGCAGCTCCAGCCCGCCGATCATGACGGCGACGATCACTGAGACCAGCGTGATGCTGATGTTGTAGAAGAGCTTGCGCACCGGGTTCACGAAAGCCCAGCCATATGCGCCTAGCATCATCACGCCATCGGTCGTGTCCGCCAGGCTCATGCCCGCCGTGAAGAGTAGCGGCAGCAGCAGCACAACGTAGAACGGCACATCCCTGGCCGCGAAGCCGCTCGTGGCCACCAGCAGCGCGATCTCGGTGGCGGTATCGAATCCCAGGCCAAAGAGGAAGCCGATGGGATACATCTTCCAGCTCGCGTCTACTGACTTGAACAGGCCGCGGAAGAGGCGCGCGAAAAACCCGCGCCTGTTCAGGTAGTCTTCGATGGCGTCGCCGTCATACTCCCCGCCACTGGTCACTGTGCGGAACGTGCGCACGATCTCCACCAGGATGACGATGTTCATCACCGCGATGGCGAGCAGGAAAAAGCCTGAGACGCTCGTTCCAATCAATCCGCCGATGGTCTTGAGGGACGAGGAGTCGCTCTCCAGGTTGGTAGCGATGAACACTGATCCGAGCGCGACGGTGATCGCCATCAGGAACACGACGGTCGAATGCCCCAGCGAGAAGAACAGGCCGACCGAGACGGGCCGCTTGCGCTCTGACATCAGTTTGCGCGTCACGTTGTCAATCGCCGAGATATGGTCGGCGTCTACCGCGTGGCGCAGTCCGAAACCGTAGGCCAGCGGCGCGACTGTCAGGATGATGGGGTATCGGAGCGCGGCGATGAAAGTCAGAACCCATAATCCGATATTGACGCCAACCAGCAGCGTATAGATACCGATCACCTTGGAGCGTAACCCCGGGGTGTTGTCGCTCAGCACGCGGCGTAGGGCCAGCATCGGGCATCCTCCTGTCGCTTCGCGTTCGTTCGCCGCTATTGACCGTTATGTATTCTCGGTGATTCCTCACCACCCGGTCATAGCTCGCATAGCCGATTGTAGCGAACAATGGCGTTGTACAACAAGATACGCCTGCGTTCAATCGCATCTGCGAATTTTCGCAAGAGGCAAGTTGCGTAAGACGCTGGTTGAGGGGCGGGCTGGTGATGAGGACGAAGCAGGCGGGCGCTCGCGCTAGGCGTCCGTTCGCCTGTCCGCGTCCAGCCCCAGCAGGTCACCGAATACGGCGTCGTTGTCGGCGGCGAGCTCGCCGCCAGCATGGCGGATAGCCCCGGGCGTCACCGTCAGACGCGGGACAACGCCTGGCATCACGACCTCGCCGCCCGCGAAGCGCGCGTCAGGCGTGCGCGCGATCATGCCGCGCGCCTGAAATTGCGGGTCCGCCGCGATGTCCGCGATGCTCATCACCGGCCCCGCTGGGACGCCCGCCGCATCCAGCGCGGCCTGCGCCTCCGCCAGCGGGCGGCTGGCCGTCCAGGCTTCGATTATCGCGTCCAGCTCGTCATCATGGGCGATGCGCGCGCGATTATCCGTGAACCTGGGGTCGCTCGCCAGCTCCGGCTGGCCCATCGCCCGCGCCAGGCGGCGGAAGACGTTTTCGCCATTGCCGCTGATTGCGATCCACCTGCCGTCACCCGTGCGGTAGACGTTTGAGGGCGCGGCGCGCAGCAGCTTGTTCCCCGTTCGCTCGCGCACGACGCCTTTGTGCGCGTACTCCGTCAGCATGCCCTCGGTCATCGCGAAGACCGATTCCGTGAGCGCCACATCCACAACCTGCCCGACGCCGGCGCGTTCCGCCACGCGCAGCGCCAGCAGCGCGCCCAGCGCCGCCTGCTGCGCGGCGAGCATGTCACCCAGGCTGACGCCCACGCGCACCGGCGGACGGTCGGGGAATCCCGTGACATAGCGCAGGCCGCCCATAGCTTCGCTGACATTGCCGTAGCCCGCGCGATCACGCGCAGGCCCTGTCTGGCCATAGCCTGAGATGCGCACCAGCACCACCGCTGGGTTCACCGCGCGCATGCGCTCCTCGCTCAGCCCCCATTCTTCCAGCCGGCCGGGGCGGAAATTTTCGATGACGATCTGACTGTGCGCGATCAGCCGCAGCGCCAGCGCCTGGCCGTCCGCGCTGCGCAAGTCGAGCGTGACCAGTCGCTTGTTGCGCGCCAGCAAGAGCCACCAGGCGCTGATCGCGCCATCCGTGGTGGGAACCAGTTCGCCCCATTGGCGCAACTCGTCACCCGCTCCCGGCGCCTCCACTTTGATGACATCGGCCCCGAAATCGGCCAGGATGCGCGCTGCGGCGGGCGCGGCGACGAACGACCCCAGCTCGATCACGCGCACACCCGCCAGTGGCCCACGCTCCCGATACGCCGCTAGCTCCTCTGGTTCCTCCGGGTCTCCTGGCTGTTGAGGCTCTATCTGTTCCATGATTTTCTCCGCGTGACTCTGCGCGCGACTCTGCGCTATGCGCCGGTACCCTCGCGCCTCTTGAGCGCGAGGGGCCGTGAATAGACTATAATCCAGGAGTTAGGGGCTGGGAATCAGGGACGCGATTGGGCGGGACACAGCCAGCGCGCATTAGCGAACGGGAAGGTCGAGCGGGAGAGCATGCCAAAGCTATACGGATGGGTGCGTGAGGTGACGCCTGATGGCGCCGCCGATCTGGCGGGCGTGCAGCCGGGCGACCTGCTCAAGACCATCAATGGAAACCCCGTGCGCGACCTGCTGGACTACCAGTTCTACGCCTCCGAGGAGCGCCTGACGCTGGGCATCGAGCGCAACGGGCGCGAGATCGAGACGCTGGTCGCCAAGGCTCCCGATGAGCCGCTGGGCATCCTCTTTGGTGAGGAGCCCGCGCCGTTCATCCGCATCTGCGCCAACAAGTGCGTCTTCTGTTTCATCAAGGGACTGCCGGAGCGCAAGCGGCCCGTGCGCGGGCAGCCGCTAGGCATGCGCGACACGCTCTACATCAAGGACGATGACTACCGCTACAGCTTCCTGTTCGGCAACTTCATCACGCTGACGAACCTCAAGGAGGCTGACTGGCGGAGGCTGGAGGAGCAGCGCCTCAGCCCGCTCTACGTTTCCGTTCATACGACGAACCCCGACCTGCGCCGCCGCATGGTGGATGGGCCGCGCTCCGGCGAGATCATCGAGCAGATCGAGCGGCTGGGCGCGCTGGGCATCACCTGCCATACGCAGCTCGTGCTTTGCCCCGGCGCCAACGATGGCGAGGAGCTGGAGCGCAGCATTCACGACCTGGCGGCGCTGCGGCCCGCTGTTGAGTCTATATCGGTCGTGCCGGTGGGGCTGACGAAGTACAACAACATGATCGCGCTGGAGAATCTGCCGCCGCTGCGTCCCTACACGCGCGAGGAGTCGCTGGACGTGATGGCGCGTGTCGAGCGCTGGCAGCGCCAGTTCGCGGCGGAGCCGGGCGCGCATGGCATGCCCTTCGTCTACCTCTCCGACGAGTGGTACTACACGACGGGCAAGCCATTCCCGCCCGCGCGCCACTATGGCGGCTACGCGCAGATCGAGAACGGCGTGGGCATGACGCGCAAGCTGCTAGAGGACTGGCGCCGCGAGCGAGAGGCGCTGCCCCGCGCGGGCGTGGCGGCTGGCCGCGTGGCGATCCTCACCAGCGCGATGGCGGAGCCGGTAATCCGGCGCTTCGCGCGCGACATCACGCGGCGGACAGGGCTGGAGACGCGCGTTGTTTCAGTCCCCAACCAGCTCTTCGGCCCAAGCGTGACAGTGGCGGGGCTGCTTGGCGGGCGCGACGCGCTCGACGCCATCGCGCGCGAGCTGCCCGACCTGACTGAGGGCGACCTGCTACTGGCCC
>JAKAIY010000237.1 GCA_021814145.1 Chloroflexota bacterium | reverse complement strand
CAGCGCGAGCTGGCGGCGCGGCAGCCCGACGATGCTATCCGGCTCGCCCTGCTCCATATGCGCCAGCGCCCAGGCCATGTCGCTATTATCCAGCACCGAGCCGGGCCGCTCGACGCGGAAGACGCCTGTGTCGGTCTCGATCTCGACGGCGGAGATGATCTGCGGCGCGGGCCGCTGCGCGGGTACTCCAGAGGAGGATTTCGTCCTGGCGCTCCTGGCGGACTTGCTCCCGCTGGCGGCTGACCGGCCCCGCTTGCCCGCCGGGCGGTCGGCGCTCGCCGGGCCAAGGCCATCAGTGACGACACGCGCGCCTAACGGTCCGCTGGGGTCTGGCGCGGGCGCCGCGCCGCTGGCCTCCAGGACGCCCAGCGGCGTGACAGGGCGGATCGAGCGCAGGTGGCCATAGGGGCGGCTGACACGGATCGCGCCGGACCGGCCCACGCCCTCCAGCGAGCGCATGCCACCCGCGCCGTTGGGCAGCGCGATCAGCCAGACGTCAGGATCGAGCGCGGGAGTGGCTCCCGGCGCGGTGTAGGGCATGAAGGGGCGGGCGGGCAGCGCCGTGGCGGAGCCCATGCCCATTGAAATGTTCGCGCGCGCTGGCGGGGTGGGATAGGCGGCCGCCGCGCTCAGCGACTCCTGGTCAGCGTAGCTGGCGGGGTCGGGCGCCGGAGCGCCAGCGTCCGCGCGCTCCGGGCGCCAGCCATCCGTCCCCAGGCCGCTCCAGCGGGCCCGCCGCTGGAGGTCGCCGCTCGTATCCCCGTATATGGTTGGTCTGAAAGGAGCCCGCATGTGTCCTGACCCTCCCGCCCGCAATTGGCGCCGCCATGTCCACCCGGTCGCATCGCCCGCCTTGTGGCTTGCGCGTCTGTGTTTTCGCCTTCAAGCCCTCGTGTCTATCGTCGTCCGCTGGTCACATCTCGCGTAGCGCAATCATGCTTGCTGGCCGCTGGCTGTCCGCCTCTGGGGGCGTTTGTCCGCGCGCTCATGGGGTTGAGTGTACCGTAGAACAACCGTTCATGTCAACGGCAAGCGCTGATTAGATGGCGTGACGTATGCTGCGCGGAAACAAGCGGACGGACAGCGCGAGGCGCCGCGTGCCTGGCGCTCTTGTACAGACGCGCGAAAAGCGGGACGCGCCACGTTTGTGCGCCATTCATCGCGACGAATTGGGCGGGTGGCGCCGGGAAAGGTCGCCAGCCGTCCGTGTCTGTCCTTCTCTGGCCGGGGTGATCCGCCCAATCGGGGCGCCCCAAATGGCTGGGACACGCGCCACCGGATGATAGAATGCGGGTCATACTGTACGGTTTTAGGAAAATCCGCTCTGCGCCACGGGGGGTGAGCATGGCGGGACGCGAAGGCAAGGGCGCGAAGCGGAAAGTGAAGCCGGACGCCAGGCCAGATGCGCCACCAGACGATGGGATAGACGGAGAAGCCGGCGCCAGGCTGGATGTGAAGCGGAAAGCGCGCCGGAACGCCTTTCCGCTGATCGCGACATCGCTGGTGGTGGCGCTGCTGGGAATAGGCGTGGCCAGCTACTTCGCCGCGAGCCTGCTGGGCGGCGCTGTGCGCGCGGCGGCGCGGCGCGGCGCGGAGACGCCCGCCGCGCTGGCCGCCACGGTCTGCGGTGACCTGACGCATCAGAATTACAGCGATCTGGTGGCGCGAGTAGACCCAGGCGCCGCGCCGCCCGCCGCTACTGGCCCTTTCGACGCCAGCGCGCTCGTCCAGCGGCTCCATACGCTCGACCGCGAGGGTGGCCCCGTCACCTCCTGCGCCGTTACGCCGCTGGACGCCAGCGAGGTGGCGCCCGCCTCTGGGCCGGATGGCGCGACACGCCTGCTGCTAACGATGGGGCGCGCGGGGACGCCACAGCCCATCGCCGCCGTGCTCATCACGCGGCAGTCCTCTGATGGCGCGTGGCTGGTCGAGCGCGACAGCTCCTTTCTGCTCGCCACCTGACCTGTCCGCGTCGCGCGCCTTCGCAACATTCCGGCCCGCTTCGCGTAGACACGCAGGGGAGGGTTCTTGCCGTGGCGCCGCCGCTCCTCTATACTGGCCATAGGAGACAGGCCGCATGAGGTGAGCGCCAGCGACGATGAGGCCGAGAGAGATGGAGGAACGGGCGATGGCGAATCCGGCGAACCCAAACGGGCAGCGTGCGGACGAGGAAAATACCCTTCTCAACCCCGCCGGTGGCGTCGTAGGCCGCGCGTTCAACGCTGTGCCTCCTGAGGTCCAGCAACTCCTGAATGTCAAGCCCGGCAAGACCAGCGCCCGCATCAAGCAGGTGATCGCGTGGGCGGCGGCGGCTGACCCGGAAGTGCTGCGCCAGCACCAGCGGCATGACAAGAGTATTCACACGGTGGCGGACATCCGCGCGGCGTCCCTGGGCGAGAAAGACCGCGTCGCCCGGCATTTCGCCCGGCAGTACCGTCACCGCGCGGCGCTGACGGGGGCGATCACCGCGCTGCCTGGCGGCATGTGGGCGCTGGTCGGCATGGGCGCCGACGTGCAGCTGACGGCGATCTACGCGGTGCGCATGGCGGCCAAAGTCGCCCAGTCCTATGGCTATGACACGTCGCTGGTGGAGGAGCAGGCGGGCCTCGCGGATGTGCTGGCGCTGGCCGCCGGAGTGGACAGCCTGCGCGGCATCGGCAACTGGCTGGCGCGCGAGGGGATGGTCCAGGTCCTGCCGGACGTGCTGCCGCGCGTGCTGGCGCGCCTGAGCGTGGAGCTGACCGCCGAGGAGATGGCCCAGCTGGCGGGACGCATCGTCCCTGGCGTCAGCGCGGCGATTGGCGCGTCGGTGGACTATGTTTTCCTGCGCGCCGCTGGCGAGCGCGCCATCGCCTACTATCACAACCGCGCGCTGACTGAGGGGCGCGCCCTGCCCGGCGCGGCGGCTCCGCTCGCGCTGCCCGCCGCTGGGGCCGCGGGCTCGCAGGGCGCGCCC
>JAKAIY010000108.1 GCA_021814145.1 Chloroflexota bacterium | reverse complement strand
GTCGGACGATAGCTTGTCCACCTCGTCGAGCATGAAGACCGGGTCGTTGGCCTTGGCGCGCCGCAGCGATTGCAGGATGCGTCCCGGCATCGCGCCAATGTAGGTGCGCCGGTGGCCGCGAATCTCGGCCTCATCGTGCACGCCGCCCAGCGACAGCCGCACAAACTCGCGCCCCAACGCCCGCGCGATGGACTGTCCCAGCGAGGTCTTGCCGACTCCTGGCGGCCCGACGAAGCACAGGATTGGCTCGCGGTTGATAATGCGCTTCGCCTTTTCCTCAGCCGCGCCCCCCGTTTCAGCGCCCGCGCCCGCAGCCTCCTTCTCGGCTTCTTGCTCGGCCTGCTCCTCCGCTTCACGCTGGCGGTCTTCCCTGAGGCGGCGTACAGCGAGATATTCGAGAATGCGGTCCTTGATCTTTTCCAGATCGTAATGGTCTTCGTCGAGCGTCGTTCGCGCCTTCGCCACGTCAATGGGCTTGCCTGTGCTGACGCTCCAGGGCAGCGCCAGCAGCAGCTCAAGGTACGTGCGGATGACGGAATACTCGGGCGAAGCGGTAGGGATACGCTCCAGGCGCGTCAACTCACGCTGCGCCTCTTTGTGCGCTTCCTCAGGTAGATTGGCGGCCTCGATCTGCGCGCGAAGCTCGTTGATGGTGGCGGCCTCGTCGCTCTCCTCGCCCAGTTCTTTCTGGATCGCCTTGAGCTGCTCGCGCAGGATGTACTCGCGCTGGGCTTTCCCCATCTCCTCCTGCGCGTCGCTCTGGATCTTGCGCCCCAGCTCCAGCACTTCCAGCTCGCGCGTGAGCAAGGCGCATTCACGCTCCAGCTTGGCGTGAACAGAGTCCAGTTCCAGCAGTTCCTGACGCGCCTCCAGGTCAATCCGCACATTGCCGGCGATGAGATAGGCGATCTGGCGCGGGTCATCCAGATTGAGCGCCGTGATCGCGAGCTGGTCCGGCATATCCTGCACGAGGTTCACCAGGCGCTGGAACAGCTCTGAGGCCGCGCGTGCCTGCGCCTCGATCTCGACACCTTTTTCCACGGTCTCCGGGTCCAGCCGCACCCGCGCCTTCAGGTATGGGCGGGTTTCCGTGAATTCCTCGATGCGGACACGATCAAGGCCTTGCACGATGATGCTCATCGTCCCGTCTGGAACATGCAGCACCCGTGCGATGCGCGCGACGACGCCGCTCCCGAAGCAGTCCGCGGGGCCAGCTTCCTCGACACTGGCGTCTTTCTGGGCGACGAGCGTCACCAGACGCGCGTCCTTCATGACATCCTCGATCAGCCGGATCGAGCGTTCCTTGCCTACACCAAGCGGCATGACAGAGTAGGGATAGACCACCGTGTCTTTCAGCGGAAGCACTGGCAGGGTTGGAGGGATCTCTACCTCAGTGTCAATTTCGCTGCGAGTCATGGGGTACGCTTCAACGACTGGAGACATCCCGGCCTCCGCGTCGTCGGGCATGGCCGCGTCATCAGCGGCCTCGGCCGCCGTTTCGCTCACACTGAACTGGGGCGGCGACTGCGTTGTATCATCAGCGCTCACGGTATCCTGGGAGCGCGTATCATCCTCAGATGGCGTCCCATCAGATGGACGCTTCACATCATCAAACATGCCACATCTCTCTCTGACGCCCGAAGCGCGCGTCACGCGCCTCAGGCTCATATCGGGCGATACTAATGGAGTACGAACTATATGCGCGCAATGTTCGTTTTCAGACGGCGTATCCCCGCTATCCCGTTGAGCCCGGGGCCAGGAGTCGCGGTTCCGCGCCTGTCTGAGATTGATCTTCCCGCATCCTCCCCCGCACACGAAGCGCAATCCAGTGTCAGAGTACACATAGTATGACGCGAGGCCTCTCCAGCGCCAGGGGAACGCGTCTCCGCGCGCCGCGCCGCTTCGCCCGTTGATTGCATGAGAATGGTATACTCTTTGGGTATGGAACGAGCGCGCTCCGCTCTCATATGTGATTAACGCTGATAGAATCAGGCTTAGAGGAAAAACCTGTCGCGCATAGGATCGCCGGAAATTCGCATGCGGCCATGGGTCAGTGGTTTAGGAGGGGTTTACGGTGAACGAACGCCCGATAAGTGGACAGCTATCCAATGTTACACGGTATGCACGGCAAGACATCATGAACGCTGAACCCCCTTTGCTGGAGAATTATCGCGACGCGCCCATCTACGACCATACGCTGATCATGCAGCTCGTGGCTGTGCGTCCGCTGGCCCTCTGGGCATTGGAGCAGCACGCCGGTATTTCGTCCGGCGCGCGTGGCGTAGCTGAGTCGGGAGGGCAAAAGCGCCGGTACTCCGAGCGCGATCTCGTCGCGCTGCTCTGGCTGCGCGAGCGTGTAGTAGAAGGCGAGTCGCCGCAGGAGGCGGGCGCCCGCCTGATCGCGGCGCAGCGACTGCGGAATTCCAGCGCGCTCAATTCAGGCGCTCTCAGGCCCGGCGCGCCTGCTCCCGGCGGCCCAAGTGGAGCGTTAGGCGGCGCGCATGCCGCCCCCGAATCGCGAGGCGGCGCGCTGGAGGCGGGAGGGCAGAATACCCCTTATCCGGGGTATCCGCCGCAGGGGCGTTTTGTTACGACCCCGACCGGCTCACTGGCTTATGGTGAATATCCATCGGGGCCGTTTCAGCCCGCGCGTGAGCCACAGACCGACATGGCCGGGAACCTGGGCGGATCAGTGTACACTTCTGACGCTACGTTCCCGGCGAATCCAGGCGGAGGTGAGCGCCCGGGTGGCCCCTGGCCCGAGGGCGCGCTTTCCCGCGCCAATCCATCGCGCTCGCTCAATTCATCGCATCCGCTCGGGGACCGCGTAGCCCAGGCCCAGGCGATGCCCCGCGCTGGTAGCGCGTCCGGACGTCTCGGATCTGTTTATAGCTCCCCGGCGCCGATCGCGCGTCCCGAAAACGGATTCGACGCCGCGCGCGACCAGGCTACCGCGCGTGAGCTGCGCTGGCTGGTTTCGCCGCTGATGCAGGCGTTTTCTGGCTTCGACACCCCTGCGGCTAACCGGTTGATGCAGCAGGCGCTCGAGCAATATAGCGTTGAGGTGGTGTGCCTTGGCCTGGTGCAGCCCACTATCGCCCGTATCAGCGATCTCTGGTCCAGGAGCGAGCTGACCATTCCCGAAGAGCGGTTCGCGTTGAGCTATCTGCGAGGCTTTCTCACTGCGGTCTATCACTCCACCCTGGAGCCTGAGGATGCGCCGCAGGTTGTTGTCGGATGCGCCCAGCGCGATATGAATGATTTTCCCGCGCTGTCGCTGGCTGTTTTCCTGCGGCGTTCCGGTTTGCGCGTTCTCTACCTGGGCGCTGACGCAGGCGTGGACGATCTCGCGCGCCAGCGTTGGCCCACGCTCCCCGCGATCATCGCGCTGACGCTGACGACGACCCAGCGCATCCGCTCGGTCAACCATCTGGCCAAGCAGTTGCGCGGATTACCAACGCCGCGTCCAGAGCTGTGCTACGCCGGCGGACTGTTCGCGCGTAATCCAGACCTTCAGCGGAAGGTCAACGCCGTGTATCTGGGCGACGATTCCGCCGCCGCGACGACGACCGTGCGCCGCTTGCTGGGGATGGTCTTTTAGCCCTGCGGCCGCGGATCCCACCCCGCCTCAATCCTGAGGCGGGGCATCCTCTTCACTCTTCCGCACGAAATCCACACCATTCCAGTAGTATTCGGAATAATCATCTTCCATGTCTGACTCCACTGGCGGAGCGTTCGGCGTTGGGGAAAGCGTCTCGCGCTGGTTCATGGGAAGCTGTGACTTGCGGTCGTACTTCACCGGGTGGCGCGGGGAGCTTTTCTCCCTTGCCGCGGGAGGCGTCTCTGATTCCTGCTCTAACTGGTAGAAATCTTCGAGCGTCAGCGTCTCGTCCAGCGGGAGTACTTCTTCCTCGGCGCCCTCGCCGCCCGATATGCCCGCTGGCGCGGCGGGTTCGACGCGCGCTCGCGGGGATGGGGCGGGTAGCGGAGCTTTTTCGGGCAGGAACGTGTAATGGGCAACGCGCACGCCATCCTGCCGCCGGTAGCTGATGAATGTCGGGTTGACCTGCTTGCCGAACTCCCGCGCCACTTCCGGGTCCGCGACGACTTCGCGCGAGTGCGTCACGCGCCAGGCCCATACCGCCGCCTTCACGCCACCAGTGCTATAGAATACCTGGATAGGCGTCTCCGCGCGCTCGGCTAGCTGGAACGCCAGGCGGAAAACCGCCTGCGCCGCGGGGTCGCGCGCCGCTTGCAGCTCGATCTGCCAGCGCTCAGGCTGGACATGAGGAAAATCCGCCAGGAAGTAGATCAGCGTCTTGCGTCCCCGCGCCCTGTGCAGCGCCGATTCGATGATTTCGCGGTTGTGCTTCGTATCCGCTTTGATGATCGTCAGCACTGTTTCGGGCGCGTAGGTGGTGACCCACGAAGGGAGAATCGTATTGCGCCCGCTGTTCTCTTCACGCCGGTAGTGCCAGAAAGCGACAGCCATGCCCAGGACTGTCAACCCACCGCCAAAGATGGTCGCGTCGCGCTTGACGATCAGATTGGTGATCCAGGCGATGATGACAAGCGCGGTGGTGAGCAGGCCCAGCGCGATATTGATCTGCGGCCAGGCGCGACCCCAGATACGCTTAACTGACTGCCAGGCTGACTCCGCGGCAGTGGTGGGGCCACCCAGCTCAATGGCGCCCGCGTCTTCAACCAATGGCTCTAGCAGCTTGGGGGCGTATTCATCCTCTGCGTGGAACGCGATCTGCTGGCCACCGCGCCGCTCGCGGAAGCGCAGCACATCGAGCGAGATACAGGTCAGTCCGAACGCGCCTAGCAGGCCAAAGGCGTAGAGCTGGCCAAGCAGATCAATTTGCCCGTTGGCGACGATCAGGATCAGGATCGGAATCCCTGTCGCCAGCATAATCGAGATGATCGGAGTATCACGTCGTGGGTCGCGCGCCAGCACTGCTTTCGGGAAAAAGCTCATGTGCGAGAGCGCCATGAAGACGTGATACGCTCCGATGATCGCCGTATTGCTGGCGAAGATCAGCAGCGCCGACGCGGTGACCGCCGTCGCGATCGCCAGGATTGGGCCGCCAAACGCTCCGCCCAGTTGCGAGATGAACTGGTTGGGGTCAATGTTCGGGATGGGGTGCGTGAGCAGCGCGTTGTTTTGCCCATTGAGCAGCGTTGTGGCGAAGATCGTGAGCAGCGGGCTGGTGACGCCAACCGTGATAACGACCAGCCCTAATGCGATTGAGACCGTCTTGCGGCGCGGGGTGCGCATCACTGGTGAGAGCTGGGAGATAGACTCCAGCCCTGAGAACGCCAGGAACGCTCCCGCGAATCCGGTGAGGGCCATCGTGACCGTCAGATGACCGCCCTGGAATATCTCGCCTAGCAGCGAGAGAATTGTGGGCATTGGAACCGAGATTAGCACGGTAACGAGGATCACGATGTCACTGATGAACGCGGCGACCGCGATCACCGCGCTCACCGTAGCGCTCTCGCGGATGCCCCACCAGTTGAGAATACCCAGCATCAACAGGACGACGATCGTTCCTGGTAGCACATAGGGCCTGATCGCGGGAATGACATCCTGGAAGTATTGCAGGCCGGAGAGCGAACTGATCGCCGCCGTCAGGAAGTAGTCAACCAGAATAAACATGCCGCCGAGCGCGCCCGCCCACGGGTTTAGCGCCCGCCCCGAGACGGTGACGACACCGCCGCCCTCAGGGAAGCGCACGCTCACCTCGGCGTACTTCAGCGCGAGCAGGACGAAGGCGACCATCGTCATGGAGACGAACAGCCCTGCCAGCGAGCCGAACTGGCCGAACAGGATGCCTGGCACATAATAGACCGATGTGCCAATATCAGCGAAGACGACCGCCCAGCACAGGAAGGCGCCTAGCCTGTGTGACTGGTCGTGTGATTGCCCGTCCCGCGCGCGCACGCCGGGCGCGCCATGCTCGCTCGTCACCGCTCCCTGAGCCACGATTATCGTGCCCTTCTCGAAATAACCAATTCGCTACGTCACCAGCCAACGCGCTGGCCCACGCCGTATTATGCGTCGTAATGGCGCATGAGGCAAAGTCTGGTGGTTCAGGAGACCTTCCCTGATTTGAGGTGGCGTGGATGCGCGCGGTGGATAAGGGCTCAGCCAGGGCAGGCGATGGCGCTGGAGTGTCAACCGACGAACTCTCCGGCGGCCATCAGGCGCACAAGGATGATTGTCCAGGCGACGCAGAGAGCGAACAGCACGAGCTGCGCGCGCGGCGAGCGGAGGCTGATCAACGCCATCAGCACGATACAGGGGAACATGACCAGCGCGAAGCGTGGGTACGACATCAGCCCAAAGCCGGGGTTATGGTTGGGGAGCAGCGACACCTGAAGCAGCGCCGCCCAGCTATACGCCACCCAGGAGGCTGGCAGCCGGGGCGTGAAGGAAAACCGGGCGGGCAGCAGCATGATGACGCTCAGCCCCAGCCAGAACACAAAAAAGAGGAGATCCTTGACGATTGCGAATCTTAGCCCGAACGCCTGTGGGTAGCCGTTGGCGCCCGTCAGCGAGTTGATGTCAATGACGGCACCTGTCCAGGGCCAGTCGAGGTAGCGCGCCCACAGAGGCTGGTTGGCGGCCAGGCTCATGATGTCCGGGCGGCCATACGCCTGCGCCAGATAGACCTGGAAGGCGAGAAGGGCCAGCGGCGGCAGCGCGACCGCGCCGGCCAGCGCCCAGGCCACCTGCCGCCGCCGCGCGCCTCCCAGCGCCGCCCACCGCGGGCGCAGCGCCCGCCACGCCTCGATGAGCAGCGGCAGCAGCAGCAGCGCGCCCGGCGCGCGGGTCAGCGTGGCCAGCGCGATCAGCGCCCCGGAAAGCAGCCAGCGGCGCTGGCGCAGGCAGAGGAAGGTCGCCACGCTCAGCAGCAGGAACAGCCCCTCGGTATACTCCGCCGCCAGGTAGAAGCCGGTGGGGAAGATCGCGTAGTAGAGCAGCGCGCGCTGGGCGGCGCGCCGGCCAAACTCCCGCGCGACGAGCTGGGCGAGGAGGAGGAGGGCGCCCAGGGCGCAGAGGTTGGCGAGCAGCAGGCCGGCCAGGGTGACGTCGCCGCCCACCAGCGGGGCGCTCAGGCGCATCAGGAGCGGATAGAGGGGGAAGAAGGCGGCCTGGGAGATGAGGTGGTAGCCCGCGCGGGCGATGCTGGTGTAAAACCGGGCGTCATAGAGCGTCCAGACGCGGAAGAAGGCGGTGGGCGAGAGGAGCCCCAGCAGCGCCTGCCAGAGGAGGACGAGCGCGGCGAGCAGGAGCCGCTGGGCGAGCCAGGCCGCCAGCGCGATCTGCCAGAGCGGGCGCTCGCCGCGCGTGGGGGCGGCGCCTGGCTCCCCGTGCGGCGCCCCCGCCACGCCAGTATCCGCCCGCATCGCATGCCTTCCAGTCGCCGCCAGGTGCCAGGCGGGGAGCCAGCGCCACGCCGCCACCATGTACGACGCGCGCTGGCGCCAGCGCGTAACCGGCGTGTCGCTTTAGATAGGATGGGGGGGGAAGCTTTGAGCGGCGCGTGGTGATTGGCGTGTTGCTCGCCTGCGCGCGCGGAAGCGTCGGTAGGCCGCTTGCTCACGCGCGGAGCTCGTCAGGCGCTCCGTAAGGCTTCAGAGCGGGGGGCAGCGCGACCGAGCCATCCGCGCGCTGGCCATGTTCCAGCAGCGCCGCCAGTGTGCGCCCGATAGGAAGGGCCGAGCCGTTGAGCGTATGGGGGTAACGCGCGGACGCGCCGGGGTATGGGCGGTAGCGAAGCGCGAGCCGTCGCGCCTGGAACGTCCCACAGTCCGAGAGCGAGGAAATCTCCAGGTAGGACGCCAGACTGGGCATCCAGACTTCCAGGTCGAAGCTGCGCCGCGCGCTGAAAGGCAGCTCACCCGCGCAGATATCAACGAGCCGGTAAGGCAGGCCGAGCGCCTGGAGCGGCGCCTCCGCTTCCGCGATCATCTCCTCCAGCGCAGTGTCCGCCTCCTCGGGCGCCACAATGCGCGCCAGCTCTACTTTGCCGAACTGGCGCTGGCGCAGCAAGCCGCGCGTCTTCGCTCCCGCTGATCCTGCCTCGCGGCGATAGGCCTGCGTAAAGGCGGTTAATTTTACTGGCAGCCGCGCCGCTTCCAGCGTCTCACTCGCATAGAGCGCGATGAGCTGCGCCTCCGCCGTTGGGCTAAGGTACAAGCCGTCGCGTGGGAGAGCGAAGAGCTCATCCTCGTGGACAGGCAGGTGTCCGGTTCCCACCAGTGTCTCCATGCGGAGGAGATCTGGCGGCGCGATTTCCAGATAGCCCGCCGCGGTGTGCGTATCAAGCAGCCAGGTGGCTAGCGCTCGCGCCAGCCGCGCGCCCTCGCCTAGCAGCAACGGGAAGCGCGGGCCGGACATCCGGGTCGCGCGCGGGAGATCGAGCAACCCGAGCGCCGCGCCTAGCGCATCATGTGGCGCTGGCCTGAAGGTGGGGGTGGTGGGCGTTCCCCATTCCCGCACGACACGATTGGCGGCTGGACCGCTTCCTTCGGGTGCGCGGGGATCGGGCGCGTTGGGCAGGGTGAGCGCCAGCGCGCGCTGGCGGGCGGTGAGCTCCTCCAGCGCGCGCTTCGCCTCGCGCGCGGCGTTTCCCTGCGTAGCCAGCGAGTCGAAGCGCGCCGCGGCCGCCCGCCGCTCGGCGTCCAGCGCCAGCCAGGCGTCCAGCGTCGCCAGGGTTTCCGCGCTCACACCACGCCGCAGCAGCGCGGCGCGCGCTTCCTCAGGGCTGCGCCGCAGCCACCGTTCGCTCAGCATCGCGGCGCGCGCCTCCCGCGATTCATGCCGGGGTCAACGTCAGCACGTCTGCCGTCTGCCTGGAAACCGCGCCCGGCGAGAACGCCATAGGCTGGTACTCGTTCTGGTTCCAGAGCGGCACAAGATCCTGATATGCGCCGAGAACGGCTCACCCGATTCTCCGGTCGTCGTCACCCACAGCGAATGATCGAAGTTCGACAGATCAATGATCTCGCGCATGGATGAGACTATATTCTGGGCGTAGCTGGGCGGATCAGCGCTGAAGTTCCCGTCACCGCCGACGTTAACCGTCACGCTGTCGCCTGGCCGCGCGACTGGAGCTATCCCAAAGATCAGGTTCAGCGGCCACACGGAGGCCAGCGGGTGGGCGAACGTCGCTGTGTGCAGCGTCCCCCAGGTCCACCTGGAAGTGTCTGAGCCATAGGTGTTCTCGAGTTGATTGTAAGCGTCACGCAGCGCCTTCGCCAGCGCCACATCACGCGCGTTGATCGCGTTGGCGGGGCCCTGCACACCGAAGAATGGCGCCACCGGCTGCTCGACAAGCGAGATGAGCACGCTATAGACGCCGCTGGCGTCATCGTTGCTCTGATAGATGTTGTACAGGTTCTTGCCAAGCACTGGCTCAATGGTTTCGCGCGCGAGCGTGCCAACCGCTACCTCATAGACCGACGCGGCCACGCTGTCGCGTGTCATCGCGCCGTTCCAGCCTTGCAGCAGCGCCGCCGCCTTGGCCGCGTTCCCGCCCGCGGCCTCACCCGCCGCGATGAAGCGCGGCGTCAGGATCGTAGCGGGCACGCTGACGACGTCCGCCTGGATGCGCTGGAAATCAGCGACGGTCAGATTGGTCGCGTTCGCTAGCAGGTCATCAATTCGCCGCGCGCGGTAACCCTGGTCCCAGTTGTTCGTGACGTAATAGGGATAGCCCGGCGGCACGATCTGCTGGTTGGCGGTCGCGATGATGTGGGTTGGCGGGTTGAAGAGGGTGGGCATATCCGCCTGTGCGACATAGCCGCTCCACTCGAACCGTCCGCTGGCTCCATCCACTGGCCCGAGGTCGTTCGCCGCTGGGCGCACAGGTAACACGCCTGACATGCGATAGCCGATATTGCCCTGGGTGTCCGCGTAGACGAAGTTCTGGCTGATCCAGATATTACTCACGGCGGCCAGGAACTGGCTCCAGTTGGTCGCGTAATCGAGCTGGAAAAAGCCCTGGAAGGTGTAGCCCGGCTGTAGCGCGGTCCACTTGAGCGCCAGCGGTGCCATGCCTTTCACGTCGCTGACCACGTTGTTGATGATCGGGCCGTGGATGGTGCTGGTGACAGTGAATGTCACAGGCTTGCCGCCACGCACATCAATGGTTTCCTTGCGCGTGATGAGCGGCAGCCAGCGCCCTTTGTAGAGATATTCTCCCGGGTGTCCTTTGGGGTCCAGCGTCTCCTGGTAGAGGTCGCTGTTGTCGGCGCCAACATTTGTGACGCCCCAGGCGATGTAGTCATTATGCCCGATGACCACTCCAGGGTCCCCAGGAAAGGAGAAGCCAATGATATTTAATCCCGCGCCTGTCAGCGCGATCTCATACCAGATTGAAGGCATTCTGATCCCAAGGTGGGGGTCGTTCGCCAGCAGCGGCATGTGTGTCGCGGTGCGTGAGCCATCCACGACCCAGTCATTGCTGCCGATTGAGTCACGCAGCGAGCCGAGCAGGTCATGCACGACCTGAGCCCCTTGCATCAGCGTATCCGGCGTATGCGCGAAGAGCGCCTGCTGCGCTGGAGTCACCGACGCCACCGCGCCTGGCGTGGCGCCTGTCCCGCTTGCTGTTGAGCTGGTGACAGGCGCGGCGGTGTTTACCCCTGACAGCAATGTCGGGTTCGTTGCGGGATAGGCGGGGAAGAGCGCGCTCGCCACCCCTGTCCCCGCCTTGGCGATGATTAGCGCGCGTGTGTATTTGATGTACCAGGAGTTGTCGAGCGAGAGCGAGACGACACGCCCATAGGCCAGGCTATCCAGAGGCGTCCACGGCTTGGGATGGATGCCGAGAATTGTGAACTCTAGCGGCAGCGTGTACTGATGGGTCGTGATGAACGCGTTGACCCCGTCAGCGTAGGCTTGCAGCTCTGCGCGCACGGTTGGGTTGAGATGGTTCAACTCAACCTGCGCTGACTGGTAGAATCCCAGCGTGCGCAGGAACTCGTCGGCGGCGATCAGGCTGTTATTCGCGCCCGCGCCGAACATGCCCGCCAGCTCCCCGCTCGCCACACGCCGGTTGAACTCCATCTGGAAGAGCCGGTCCTGCGCGGTGACGTAGCCTTGCGCGAAGAAGACATCGTGGGAGGTCTGCGCGGTGATATGGGGTGTCCCTGTTGTATCGCGCGCGACGTATACCCGATGCTGCAAGCCCGCCACCGCCAGGCTGCCGCTTGTCTGGGGCAGGACTTGTCCGATATAGATGGTGGCTGCGCTTGCCAGCACGATCATCAGGCAGACGAGCAGCGTCAGCGCGATCAACGCGCCTCGCGCCAGCCGTCCAGCCCTGCTGTGGGCCCGACCTGCCGCGCCGCGCCGCGTCGCTACGTCTCCTGCGCTCTGCGAACCCATATCTTTCCCAGCTTTCAACGTTCGCCTCATCACGTTCGTATCATCCGGCCAGCGCATCTCGCCAGTGACAGCTGGTGGAAGAGGACGCTTGTGTCTATGCTAGCAGCGCTCAGGCGCGGGAGCAAGGACTTTTCGCCATTTGGCAGACGCTGGCGCCACCTGGAAGGGCCTTTGCGCGTATTCGTTGAGAGTCAACGATATATCGTAATATCTCCGGCGTCTGGCGCGCCGGTGTGACGCGCAGTACACTACATAATCATGGCGAGAGCGCCGGGAGTGTCACTCCCGCGAGCGCGACGATCGCTGAACGCCAGAGGGGGGCAGCGCGTGATGCCACAAACGTCACAGTCGCAGCAGTCGAAGACTGCCATCAACGAAGAAGAGGCCCGCACTGAGTTGCTCGCGACGATGGCCGCCGCGCGCGAGCTTGGCCCAGAGATGGATGAGACGCTCGCCATTCGCTATGTCGAGCGGTTCGAGACGCTTTTCCCCGATCCTT
Organism: Chloroflexota bacterium; assembly: GCA_021814145.1. Taxonomy (GTDB): domain Bacteria; phylum Chloroflexota; class Ktedonobacteria; order Ktedonobacterales; family JADMIN01; genus JAKAIY01. The sequence continues at coordinate 1,647 of JAKAIY010000108.1, read as the reverse complement.
TACGTGATCAGGCCCGCCTGCGGAACGATGTCGAGGCGCTGCTGGCCAGCGCACGCTCGCATGGCGCGGACGCCGATGCGGCGCGCGTCAAGGATTTTCTGGCGCGCGCACGTGCGCCACAGCCCGCGCCGCCAGTTGTTGTCCAGCGGCCCGCGTCGCCCACGCCAGTCACGGGCTATGCCAGGCACATACCCATGCTGATCGGCATGGCGGTGATTATCGCTGTCATTGTGGCAACGCATGGCGCGGGGTTCTGGCTGCTGTTCCTGCTCCCGTTAATCTTCGGAGGTGGCAACAGGCGCCGTCGCCGGATGCGCTACCGCCGCTATGGCTATTGGGATGATGGCTACGGCCCGACAATGCCGCCCAATGGCTCACGACGCCAGCTTCCTCCCGGCGATGGGCCTGAAATCCTCTAGCTGGCCGCTCAGAAGGGCGGAGACTCGCGCGGCGATCCGCCTTGCCGCATGATGTCCGCCAGGGACAGGAAGACATACGCGTTCGGTGTCTTCGCTATCGAAGCCGCTCCCCAGCGCATCCGCTTGCCGACTTTTCCGATGATGATCACGCCATTCTGGATTGCCACGTTGCTGATCTCATTCCAGCGCAGCGTCTCTGTCCCGTTTGAGACGCCCATCGGGTTGACACTTAGCTTGCCAAACGGCAGGCTCGCGCCCATCCGCAGCGACTCCAGAGCGCGGGGTGTCAGCGTGTGCGTGATCTGCCGCTGCATGATCTCACCCATCTTGCCAACCTTGCCGATGGTTTCAGTGAAGCGCAGCCTCTGGCCGTTCGTCAGCGCCAACCGGTAGCTGTAGGATGTCCACACAGGGATGCCGTAGTAGCGCTGGCGAATGATCTGCTGCGTGATAGATTCGACATCGGCCCAGGCGGCAACCGTCGTCTTGCCGCGCTGTGTCGCGCTGAAGCCGCCCTCAAAGAGTCGCACCTGTGTTCCCAGCGATGCGATCACCATCCAGAGCATATACCCGCCAAGCGCCGCCAGCAGCAAACCGAAGACGAGGAGCACTGCCATGCTCCCAGGGTCCGCCGCCCCGGATACCAGGATAGCAAGGTAGACGCCCAGCCCTATCAGGACAAGCCCGCCTCCTCCGTACAGGATGCGCGCCGCGCCACCGCCGCGATACTCTCCGAGTGGCCTGCCAAACCGCGCGACATCGCGCATGACTTCCGCCGTCATCCGTCTGTTCTCCTCCCCCATATGAATGTGTACATATGCCGATGCGCGCGATCGAGCCTCACGCGCCGCGCCATTGTATCATGGGCGGGGTACATGTGAATAGCGGCTGCTCGTCCACTAGAGCGCTGAGTTTAGGTAGAGGCGCGTCCCAGCCTGTTGGGGAGGGATAGGCGTGACCTCTACGCCCGCGCGGTGATGCGCTGCCATGCGGCGCGGAAGGCCGCGCCGTAGAGCTTGGGGTGTTGGGTCAATAGCCCGCGCGCCATGCCGGCGAAGGCGTTGTCCATGCCGATGATGGGCGTCTCCAGCAGCACCGCGCGCAGCGCCCGGTTTCCTTCCGCTGAGGCGAAGATGTTGACCAGCGTTCGCAGGTCGGCGTTGGTCGTCATGCGGTCCAGGGCGAAACGGATCCAGTCCTCGATCTGGAGATAGGGTCCCAGCCGTCC
>JAKAIY010000236.1 GCA_021814145.1 Chloroflexota bacterium | reverse complement strand
AAATCTGCAAAAGGTTGAGCAGACGTACTGTGGTCGATAGCTCGCCAGAGCATGCCTGATCGCCAGCTGTATGCTACACCTTTCTGCACTTTGCTGTATGCGCACGCGGAGGCTGAGCGCCATTATCGGATGGCGATCGAATGGGCGCGGCGAATAGGGGATACTCACCGTGAAGGTGAAGCGCTCGAAAAGCTGGCTGACATCCTCTATCACCTTTCGCGCTTCGCGGAAGCTATGGATTGCCTCGAACGGGCGATACGGATCTATCGTGACGCCAGGAACTGGGAGCGACTCGCCTGGGCTATCGCGCAGATCAGCAGAGCTGGCGATCCTCTTGGCCTGGCGGAGGTCAGCATGGCGCGACTGGAGGAGTTCTTCACGACGCTCGCGACTGTGGCGGACAGTCGGGACGGTGAGAGTGAGCCGCATCGGAGCGAAACAGGCGCGCTGGAGGAGCGCGCGGAGCGTGCCGCTTCCCTGCTGACGCCCAAAACCGCGGCGCGTGTCTATCTCTGTTTAACCACGCGCCTCCTCTTTCTGGGGCGAACAGATGAGGTTTATGAGCCAAGCGAGCGCACAATCCAGCATGCGCGCGTAGCGGGAGACCTTCGCATCGAAAGCCTCGCCTACGCGTTTCGCTCGCGGGCGCAACAGGCGCAGGGGAAAATGGAGGCGTTCTCCGTGTCGGCGACGCTCGCTCACCAGCGCGCGCTGGCAAGTGGTGATCTCGAAGCCCTGTATATGGCGCTTGGCGGTATCGCCAACCTTCATGAGCTTCGCGCCGAGCCCCGGTGCGCCCGCGACGCATGCGTGCGCATACTGGAAGCCACCACCCAGCTTGGTAACGCCTCCTATGTCGCGGAAACGCTCTGCAACCTGGCCTACTTTGACATTATACTGGGTGAGTGGGATAACGCTGCCCGCCAGCTTGAGCAGGCTCGCGCCATGCAAGGAGAGAGCCCTTCTGACAACTTGAGCGCGCCTGCCCTGGGGCTTGCCCTGCTAGGCGCCCTGCGAGACCCTGTTTCCGCTGATACGCTCGCGCACGCGGAAAGAGCCTCTGGCGCGTTGATACAGTGGATATCAGTATGGGCCATCATGACGCTGGCGGAGCTGGATATTCTCGCTGGCCACGCTGACGCCGCCGCTGCCGGGCTGCGCAGGATAATCGAACAGGGAGAAGCAGACCCTCTCTACAGGCGCTACCTGTATCCGCCACTGGCCTGGGCGGAACTGGAGCTTGGCGATTACCCCGGCGCCGCTGAAACGCTGGGAGAGGCTCGCAGGCAGGCAGACGTATACCAGTATCGCGCGGCGCTGATGGATATCAAGCGCGTGGAGGCGCTGCTGGCGCTGCGCGAAGGACGCTGGGAGGAAGCGCGGAAAGCGCTGGAGCAATCGCTCGCCATCTGTACGGAGGCGCCGTATCCATATGCTGAGGCGAAGGCGCATTACGTCTATGGCCAGTTCCATGAGGCGATGGGCGCGCTGGCGCTGGCGCGGGAAGAGTACGGGCGGGGGCTGGCGATCTGCGACCGTCTGGGCGAGCGACCCTACCGGGCGCGCATCGAAGAGGCGCTCAAGGAGCCGCCTGTGGATGGGGGCGACGGAGCGACGGAACGCTGACGCGCGCCACCATGCGTCAGCGTGGCGGACGGTAATGGCGAGAGGAGCGTGCGATGCCCGAATCCACCGACGGCCTGAGCGACGCTGATCTCACTGGCCAGCGGCTGATGGCTGGCTTCGACGGCCTGACCCCGACGCCGGGCATCCTCGATCTCATCCAGCGCGAGCGTGTGGGCGGCGTCATCCTCTTCTCGCGCAATATCGCCTCCGCGGAGCAATTGTGCGCGCTCACCGGCGCTCTCCAGCGCGCCGCCAGAGAGTCCGGTCACTCTGCGCCGCTGCTGATCGGCCTGGACCAGGAGAATGGCGCTGTGCGCCGCCTGGGGCCGTGGGCGACCTCATTTCCTGGCGCGATGGCGCTGGCCGCTACTGACTCGGAGGCGCTGGCGGAAGAGATCGCGGAGGCCAGCGGGCGCGAGCTGGCGGCGTTGGGCGTGAACATGAATTTCGCCCCAGTCGCCGATGTCAGCAACAATCCCGCCAACCCCGTCATCGGCGCCCGCTCGTTCGGCAGTGATCCAGCTCGCGTCGCGCGCTTCGTCGCGGCGCAGATACGCGGCTACCAGCGCGCGGGTGTCGCCGCGACGCTCAAGCATTTTCCCGGACACGGCGATACCGCGACCGATTCACATCTCGCCCTGCCCGTTATCCCGTACGATCTTGGGCGACTGCGCGCTCTTGAACTGCCTCCTTTCCGCGCTGGTATTGCGGCGGGCGCGGCGGCGGTGATGACCGCGCATATCGCTTTGCCCGCGCTCACTGGCTCACACGCGGCGCCCGCCACGCTCGCGCCAGAGATCATCCAGGGCCTGTTGCGCGAAGAACTGGGCTTTCCGGGCGTTGTCATCACCGATTGCCTGGAAATGGCCGCCATCACCGGAACTACCGGGACGCCCACCGCAGCCACGCTCGCCTTGCGCGCCGGGGCGGATATCGCGCTCATCTCACATCGCGAAGACCGCCAGCGCGCCGCGCTCGCCGCCATCCGCCAGGCGCTTGCGGACGGCTCGCTCCCGCGCGCGTCGCTCATCGCGGAAGCCAGGCGTGTTCTGGCGCTCAAGCGTCGCTTCTTTTCCTGGGACGCCGCTCGCCGCGCGGCGAGCGGGGCCACACTGGCCACTGTGGGCTCGCGCGCTCATCGCGCGCTCGCCTTGCGCGCCTACGAACGCGCCGTCACGCTCCTCCGCGACAGGGAGCGCATCCTCCCGCTGCGTCTTGCGTCCGGCGAGCGCATGGCGATCATCGCATGGGCGTCGCGTGCGCTCAGTCCTGTGATGGACGCGCCAGATCAGCCCCAGATACTCATGGACGCTCTCACGCGCCGCTATCCCGCCGTTACGGGCGCTCTCCTCGGAGTGAGCACGGCGACTG
>JAKAIY010000235.1 GCA_021814145.1 Chloroflexota bacterium | reverse complement strand
TGTACCGCGCGCGGATCCGCGGCGCGAAGCTCGTCGGCAACCCCGGCTGCTTCGCCGTCGCGATGATCCTCGGCCTCGCGCCCGCCGTTAAGGCCGGGCTGATCGAGCCGCGCGGCATCGTCGTGGACGGGAAGACCGGCGTATCCGGCGCCGGGAAGAAGCCGAGCCCGACTCACCACTTCCCCGAGCGGAACGAGAACGTCACTCCGTATCGCGTGGCGAGCCACCAGCACACTGTCGAGGTCGTTCGGACGCTCAGCCAGCTCGCCGGCCAGTCGGTGGGGCTGACGTTCGTCCCGCACGTCGTCCCGACCACCCGGGGCATCCTCTGCACGTCGTACGCGGCGCTCAAGGGCTCGGCGACGACCCAACAGGTACAGGCACTCTACCGCGAGGCCTACGCCGGCGAGCCGTTCGTCCGGGTGCTGCCCTCGGGCACCTTCGCGACCTTCAAGTCGGTGGTCGGCTCGAACCTCTGCGACATCTCGGTGACGGTGGACGAGCCAAACGGCCGCCTGATCGTGCTATCGGCGATCGACAACCTGATGAAGGGCCAGGCGGGCATGGCGCTCCAGAACGTCAACTTGATGCTCGGGCTGCCGGAGACGGCGGGGCTCGAGCGGACGCCGCTCTATCCTTAACGGCCTGACCCTGACGCCCTGACAACCCCGACGCGCGCTCGCGGCGATGCTCGGCGCGGCGAGTCTGTCTCTTGCTTCGCCTCGGGTCTGCCGATACCCTGGCCGCCTCAGCGGGCGTCGCGCCTGTGGGGGTATCGTTGGCAGTCTCGGCGGAGGCCGCTTGCGGTGTGACGCCCTCACCCGCGCTGGCGGATTCATCATCGAGAATCTCGATGATCTCATACTCACTCGACGCGAGTAACGCGACCTCGTTCTCATCGAGAACGAGCTCCTCAATCTCATGACTGGGCGCGCCCGCGCTTCCGGCAGGCGTCTGCGCGGCGGATTCCGCCGGGCGGTGATCGCTGGCCCCGTTATAGAGCAGCGTCTCATCCGGCTGGGCGCCCGCTGGCAAGCCTGGCCTCACACCATTGGCGCCCGCCGCTGGCGCGCCGTTTTCGCCCATCACGACATTGGAGGGAATCGCGCGAACAGTGGCGATAATGCGCGAAAGAAACGCCATAAAGCCTTCGAGCAGCTCAGCGCGGCTGCTCAACAGGTCACGCTCTTCCTCCGCGCGAAACAGGCGCGTCTCAGTCTCGGCCGCGCCCAGATAGACCGCGCGCAGCTCAGCGCGGCTGTGGAACTCCAGGCGTGACTCGACTTCACGCAGGCGCATGCTGGCGGCGATTTGCTCGCGCCGCAGCTCCTCAATATCTCCGTCGCAGAGCTCCAGCAGGCGGCGGGCCTCGTTATAGCTGGCGACCAGGCGATAATATTCGTCGAGACAGGCGCGCAGCATCTCAGAGCGGCTGTTCCAGGTGGCGCCGAACCGCAGGTCGGCATGGAGCGCGCCCGTCACCTTCTCGTCAAGCTTGAGCTGACTGGTGACATGGTCCCAGGTTGAGGACACAGGGCCTGATGGAACGTAGTCGCCGCCGCCCGGCTCCGGGGCCTCCCCGCCAGTTTCAGGCGCACTCAGCGTGTATGGCGAATAGGGCGCTTCCATGCCATGCGCGGGTGGCTGCGTCGTCCTGCCGCGCTGCGACAACCGCGCGCCGAGCGGCCCATGACGGGGAGCGCGCTGGCCGGGAGTCTGGGCGGAGCCGCTGGATGGGTCATAAAGCGGTGTTAGCGGTTCACGCGGCGAATACCCATGATCGTCATCCGAGGCCATCGCGATCTCCCCTTATGCGCGACGCCCACCCATGCGCTCCCCACAACGCCCCATTGCGGACCGCGTGTTCGCGTAGCCCGAAACCGACTATTCGCCGTCCATCTTGATCCAGCCCTTGCGCAGGGCGTGCACCACAGCGGCGGTACGGTCATTCACGGAGAGCTTCTTCAGGATAGACGTGATATGGTTCTTGACTGTCTGATCACTGATCTTCAACGATTTGGCGATCTCTTTGTTACTGTTGCCCCGGGCGATGTAGTCAAGAATCTCAATCTCGCGCGTGGAGAGCGGCGAGTAGAGCGGCTGCACCTCCGGCGGCTCTTCGGCGGTCATCTCGCGGAAGACGCGCAGCACACGCTTGGCGACTGTCGGGCGCGAGAGCACATTATCGTTGATGATATAGACGCCCTTGCTGACCTTCGTGACGGCGTCCACCAGCTCCTCCGGCGAGATGCCCTTGAGCAGATAGGCGGCGGCGCCGAGTTTCATGGACTGGAACAGCTGCTCCTCATCCTCGAAAGCGGTCAGCATGATGATCGCCACCTGCGGCGCGCTATGGCGAAGCTGGCGCGCCAGCTCGAGCGCGTCGTTGGTGGAGAGCAGCGCGTCAATCAGAATGACGTCAGGCAGATATTGCTTGGCCAGATCGAGGCCTTCGCGGCTGCTCGACGTCTCCGCGACAACTGCGCATGTCCCCGTCGCTTCCAGCGTTGCGCGGCAGCCCTGGCGGAACAGCGGATGCTCATCTATTAACATCACCCGGATTGAATCCATGCGCTTTTATCTCCCACTTTTCTCCCATGCGCGTCACGTCCCGTCCACGGGCGCATGACGCTATCGCCGCTGGCTTGGCGAAAGTCCCGGTCAGGTTATGTTCTAGGATCTGTTTCAGTATAGGCGATTGCGCCGTCTAGCCGCATTAGGCTAGTACCCCAGACGTATCCGAGGCGCCATGCCAGCGCGACGCGCCCCCGCCGCGCAGACGTGGCGGGGGCGCGTATGGGTGAAGAGCGGCGCGACTGGCTAGGCGGAGTATTCGCCGAGCAAGTCGCGGAAGCGCCTGGCGAGATCGAGCGCCTCGTCGAAAGGCCGCTGCCAGACGTTGCGCCCGAAGATGAGCCCCGTCGCGCCGGAATCCATCGCGATGCGGGCCTTGTCAATGATATCGCCCTCGCCCTGCATCTCGCCGCCGCTGAAGAGCACCAGCGCCTTGCCCGCTGACTCGACCACCAT
>JAKAIY010000004.1 GCA_021814145.1 Chloroflexota bacterium | reverse complement strand
TTCCTGCAAAAAGAGATGCTCGAACGGCAACTCCTCAACGATGTCCAGCGCCTCACGATATTCACGCCAGGTCAAGCGCCGACCAAGCTCCTCATCACCAACCACTTTATATGCCGGAAAATACTGATCCATCACACTCAGGCCAATATCCGTCCCAATCTCGCGCGCGATCCAGTTCAGGACCTCGCGCGTGCCCGCATGGCCGTTCGGCATTACCAGATGGCGGATAATCAGCCCGCGCCTCGCGATGCCACGCTCATCCAGCTTGAGCCCGCCCACCTGGCGGTACATCTCCTTCAGCGCCGCGCGGTTGAACTCGACATAGTGATGCATCTTCGAGGTGCGCATCGCCTCACGATTGTCGGCGTACTTCGCGTCAGGCAGATAGATGTCAATGACGCCATCGAGCAGCCTGAGCGTGTGCAGGTGCTCGTAGCCGGCGGAGTTGTAGACCATCGGAATGCGCAGTCCGCGCTCGGCGGCGATCACCAGCGCCTTCAGGATTTGCGGGACAAAGTGAGTGGGCGTCACCAGGTCAATGTTGTGCGCGCCCTTTTTCTGGAGGTAGAGCATCATCTCCGCCAGGCGCTCTGGTCCTACCCGAATGCCGTTTCCCATCTGGCTCAGCCAGTAGTTCTGGCAGTAGGAGCAGCGCGCCTGGCAGCCGCCGAAGAAGATCGTCCCCGCGCCGCCCGTGCCGCTTAGCGGCGGCTCCTCGCGGCGGTGCAGATTCCAGGAGCCGACGATGATATCCGTGCCAGAGTGGCATGCGCCCGTCTTGCCCGCGATGCGGTTCACGGGGCAGTTCTGGGGGCAAACCGTGCAGCAGCGCAGCAACTCCCACGCCTCATCCGCGCGCCGCGCCAGTTCGCCGCTCGCGTGCAGCGCCAGATAGCCGGGATAGAGTTCATCATCTGTCTCCCGCCAGTTTGAGCCCTGAATTAGCGCCGTCATTCGCCACCCATCTTCCCTTCAAGTCTCCCGTAGCCACGCCAGATCATCCGTCGCGCGGCGCGCCAGCAGCACGCTTTCGCGCATCCCTCGCCGCAGCGACCAGCGCTGGCCGCCCTCCTCATGCGTCACTTCACGCTGCCGCCCGCTGCTCACGCGGAACATCGCCAGCGCGGCGTCGCGCGCCGCCTTGATCCGCGCGATTCCCCCATCAGGCGAGTCCGGCGCGCTGGCGCCCGTCGCATGCGCGATCAACTCCACCTGAACCGCCGCCACCGAGCTGAGCGCGGCCTCCAGCGCCGGACTCGCAGGCCGCCGCAGGGCCTCCGCCAGCAAGTCATCATACGCCCAGCCGAGAACGGACAGCAGCCAGTCGAGATCCTCATCATTCACCGGCTCAGCGTCGGCGCTGAAGAACGCGCTTATCCCGCCTGGCTTGTAACCAGCGGTCTCGATGGCTTCCACACGAATCTGGCTGTGAATGGTGGGTGTATATTCGTCGTGGCGGCTCAGCCAGGCGTAGTACGCCGGAACCGCCCCCTCCAGACGCGCCAGCGCCTCACTTTGGCTCTCGCCCACAGCGTAGCAGCCCGCCAGGTCAGCGGCCAGCGCAAGCCAGGCGCCTGATGGATAGCCCAGTAGCCAGGCCCCGTAGCGCGCGGTGTCGGGCTGCTCGGTCATGCGGCCAACTCACCTCCGGCTCTATTGTCCAGCGCCTCGCCTACTCAACCAGCGCGCGGCGCAACTCGATCACCTGGTCGCGAAGCTGGGCGGCTTTCTCAAACTCCAGTTCTTTCGCGGCCTGTTTCATCTGCGACTCCAGCGCCTTGATGAGGCGGGCGATCTCATCTTTCGGCATGTCGGCGAGCGCGACCGCGCCTTCCGCCTCCCGCTCGCTCTGCTCAGTCTGGCGGAAGCGATCGGAGAGCGCGCGTACTTCTTTGACGATGCCCCGAGGGATAATACCGTGCGCTTCATTATACGCTTGCTGGATGCGGCGGCGGCGGTTGGTCTCATCTATCGCCCGCCGCATCGAATCGGTGATGGTGTCGGCGTACATGATCACCGCGCCCTCAATGTGCCGCGCCGCGCGCCCCATCGTCTGGATCAGCGAACCTTCGGAGCGCAGAAAGCCTTCCTTGTCGGCGTCGAGGATAGCCACCAGCGACACCTCTGGCAAATCCAGGCCCTCACGCAGCAGGTTGATGCCCACGACCACGTCATAGACACCCAGCCGCAGATCGCGTAGAATCTCCACCCGCTCGATGGTGTCAATCTCCGAATGCAGATAGTGAACCTTGATTCCCATCTCCTGGAAGTAATCGGCCAGATCTTCAGCCATCTTCTTGGTAAGCGTTGTCACCAGCGCGCGCTGGCCCTGCTCCGTCCGCCGGTGAATCTCGGCCAGCAGGTCGTCAACCTGCCCTTCAGTCGGCCGAACAGTGATCAGCGGGTCGAGCACGCCAGTTGGGCGGATGATCTGCTCGGCCACCACGTCGCTATGCTCGAACTCGAATGGCCCCGGTGTGGCAGAGACGAAGAGCGCCTGGCCCAGATGATCGAGGAACTCGCTGAACATCAGCGGGCGGTTGTCCAGCGCGGAGGGCAGGCGGAAGCCGTAGTCCACCAGCACCTGCTTGCGCGCGCGGTCACCGTTGAACATCCCGCGCACCTGAGGCAACGCCACATGCGACTCATCCACCACCAGCAGGAAGTCATCGGGGAAGTAGTCCAGCAGCGTCCACGGCTGCTCGCCGGGCTGGCGGCCCGCCAGGTGGCGTGAGTAGTTCTCGATGCCGGAGCAGATGCCCGTCTCGCGCAGCATCTCAATATCGAAGTTGGTGCGCTGCCGCAGCCGCGCGGCCTCCAGCAGCTTGCCTTCGGCTTCCAGCTCCGCCAGCCGCGCCGCCAGCTCTTCCTCGATGCTGGCGATGGCGTTATTGAGCCGCTCCTGCGTCGTTACCCAGTGCTTGGCGGGGTAGATGTCCAGCCGCTGGCGCGACCCCAGAATCTCGCCGGTCAGGGGATCAATCTCGACAATGCGCTCGATCTCGTCACCAAAGAACTCGACGCGCATCGCAAGGTCCTCGTACGAGGGGTAGATCTCCAGCGTGTCGCCGCGCACGCGGAACTTGCCGCGGGTGAAGTTGGTGTCGTTGCGCTCGTACTGAATGTCGGTCAGCCAGCGCAGCACGCGGTCGCGCCGCCGCGTCTCGCCTACCTTGAGCGTCAGCACGACCTCACCGTACTCCTCCGGCGAGCCCAGGCCGTAGATGCACGAGACGGACGCCACGATCAGCGTATCGCGCCGCTCGAACAGGCTGCGCGTCGCCGAGAGCCGCAGCTTCTCGATCTCCTCGTTGAGCTGGCTCTCCTTCTCTACATAGGTGTCGGTGCGCGGGATGTAAGCTTCCGGCTGGTAGTAATCGTAGTAGCTGACGAAGTATTCGACGGCGTTATTGGGGAAGAACTCACGGTATTCCGCGTACAGTTGCGCCGCCAGCGTCTTGTTGGGCGCCAGCACCAGTGTCGGACGCTGCAGGCGCTCGACCACGCGCGCGACTGTGTACGTCTTGCCGCTGCCGGTCACGCCGAGCAGCGTCTGAAAGCGATGGCCCGCCTGCAGGCTCGCGACCAGCGTCTCAATCGCCTCGGGCTGGTCCCCCGTCGGCTGAAACGGGGCGACAACCTGAAAATCCGGCATCCGCTCCGTCCTCCGTCGCATGGCGCCTACCATGCGGCAGTCACCTGAAAATGGGTTACGCGCAACGTGCGACCCATAGAAAAAGCCCGCGCTCGAGAGCGCGAGCCTGCGCCCCACAGTATACAACGTGGCGCGGCTCGCCAGCGAGAAAACGCGCGGGAAAGGGACTGAATATGGAGCGGCGCGCCCATGCGTCGTTTCCTCTGGCGCGATATGCTACGATGTGATTAAATCGCGCGATGCGCTTGAGTCTTCCATGCGCGGGAGCCATGATGTCAACTAAACCCGAGGCGCCCATCCGTCGCCCTAATGTAGAATCCCCTCTGTGCCCCATCTTCCATGACGCGGTAGAACTGATTGGGCGGCGCTGGAATGGGGCGATCCTCTATGTCCTCATGCGCGGGCCCCGCCGCTACCATGAACTGCTCGCGGCGATCCCCAATCTGTCTGACCGGGTGCTGACCATGCGCCTGAAGGAGCTTGAGCAGCATGGCCTCATCAGCCGCGCCGTTGAGCCCGGCCCTCCTGTCAAGGTCATCTATCAGCTCACATCCATAGGACAGGAACTGAACGAGGTGATTGACGCCATCGGCGCCTGGGGCCACAAGTGGCGCGAACAAGTGGGCGCTGAAGAGCGATAAACCGCTGGGTCTTCCGCGAAACATACCCGCCAAACATCACAGCTTGACACGATGAGTGAGGCATGGCATAGTTTTGTCGTGGCCACGCACAAACAGGAAGTTACACACTCATGGTAAGCGCATCGCAGCGCTCACCGGCGGCGAAGACGCCACCAGTGAGCCGTTCGCTACAGGGAAGGGCATCGAAAGATGGCGACACAGAACGGTCACCGGGAATATCCTGGTTTGCTGTCTCCCGCCAATAGCGCGTTGCTCCTGATTGACTTCCAGCCCCAGATGATCTTTGGCGTCCAGTCTATGGACCGGCAGACGCTGATCAACAACGCCGTCGCTTTGGCCCGCTCGGGGAAGGTGTTTAACATCCCCACCGTCCTGACAACCGTCGGCGCTGAGAGCTTCAGCGGCTACCTCATCCCGGAAATCCAGGAAGTCTTCCCCGATGTGAAGCCGATTGACCGCAGCTGGATCAATGCCTGGGAAGACGACGCCTTCTACAACGCCGTGGTCGCCACCGGCCGCAAAAAACTGGTGATGGCCGCGCTCTGGACAGAGATCTGTCTGACCCACCCCGTTCTCTCCGCGCTCGCCGACGGTTATGAAGTCTACTTCGTCGTTGACGCGTCGGCGGGATCAAGCACTGTCGCCCATGACATGGGTGTCCAGCGAATGATCCAGGCAGGCGGCATCCCCGTGACGTGGGCCCAGGTCATGTCCGAATGGCAGCGCGACTGGGCGCGTGAAACCGCCGGACAGGTCTTCGAGATCGCGGTCAAGCACGCCGGGGCGTGGGGCGTCGGCGCCACGTATGTGAACACGTTCAGGTTCCCTTCGCAATCAGCGGCCAGCGCGACCGCGGAAGAACCCGTCACCGCCGGCTAGGACAGCGCCGCGCCGGCATGATAATGGATCGGGGACGCAGGGGCTATTCCAGCTCCCTGCGCTCCCGACCCACCGCGCCCCATCAATACACGCTGGCCTCTTGTCTTCCCTCTATTACGACAGCGCCCTATACCGCCGCACGCGACGCTGTTCGCCCTGGCGCCAGCCCCTGTTTGAAAGAGATGCCGCACATGACCTCACTTTCCTCAGGAATACCCACAAAAACCGCTGACCTGATTCTGATCAATGGCAAGATCACCGCGAACGCCGTCAGCGCCACGGAGCATGAGGCGATGGCTATTGGTGGTGAACGCGTGCTGGCGCTGGGCGGCGCGAGCGATGTCATGGCGCTCGCCCGGCCAGGCGCGACAATCGTAGACCTTGAAGGACGCCGGGTCATCCCGGGGCTCATTGACTCCCACCTGCATCATGTGCGCGCTGGCCTCACCTGGAATGACGAGATCCACTGGGACGGGATCGGCAGCCTCGCGGAGGCGCTGGCGCTGATCGAGCAGGCCGCCCAGCGCCAGCCAGCGGGATCCTGGATTCGTGTGGTCGGCGGCTGGCATCCAGGGCAGTTCGCCGAGAAGCGCGGCCCGTCGCGCGAAGAGTTGAACGCCGCCGCCCCCCAGCATCCCGTCTACGTCCAGATGCTCTATGAGGATGCGCTTGTCAACGACATGGGCCTGCGCCGGTGTGAGATCACCAGGGAAACAAGTGATCCGCCCGGCGCGCTGTTTGAGCGCGACGCGACCGGCGCGCCGACGGGGCGTGTGCGCGGCGTGCCAGCGTTCAATCATGTGCTTCAGCGCATGGAGAAACCCACGCTCGACCAGCAAATCGCTTCGACGCGCACCATGTTCCACGCCTTCAGCCGGGTAGGTCTGACCACTGGGATTGACACGGGTGGCCTGGGAGCGGTATGGGACATCTACCGCCCGATCTTCGAGCTCTGGCGCCGGGGTGAGATGGATTTTCGGACACGCCTCTATGTGGGCGCGTCCGAGCGCGGCGCCGAGCGCCAGCAGATCGCCGACTGGATCGCGCGTTTCGCTGATGATCCGGGCGATGCGCTTTTACGGGTCGTCGGAGCCGGCGAGATCGTCCTGTTCGGCTACCACGACCTCGAAGGCCTCACCGCATTCCATGTCTCGCCCGATAGCCGGCGCGAGCTTGCCGAGATCACACGCATGGTCATCCAGCGCGGCTGGCCCATGACGATCCACGCCGTCTGGGATACGACCATCGCCGCCGTGCTCGACGCCTGGGAGGAGGTCAACGCCGAGACGCCGCTCGCGGGGCGGCGCTTCTCACTCGCGCACGCCGACATGATTACCGAGCCTGATCTGCTGCGCGCGCAACGCTTGGGCATCGGGATCACCGTCCAGGACCGGCTGGTCTTTCGCTCCGCCGATTCCGCGAAGATCTGGGGACAGGACAAGGCGCGTACTGCGCCGCCGCTGCGCCGTATGCTCGACCTGGGCATCCCGGTGGGAGCCGGAACGGACTCCACACGGGTCACTACCTACAATCCCTGGCTCTCGCTCTGGTGGCTGGTGACAGGATGCTCGGTAGATGGCGCGCCGCCGCGTCACGAACGCCACTGCCTGAGCCGGGCTGAGGCATTGCGGCTCTACACCTCCGGCAGCGCATGGTTCTCATTCGACGAGCGCCAGCTCGGTACGCTTGAGCCGGGCAAACTGGCGGACCTGGCCGTGCTCTCCGATGATTATTTCACTGCTCCCATCGAAGCCATCCCATCGCTGGAGTCTGTGCTGACGCTGGTCGGCGGGCGGCCCGTCTACGCGGCGGGAAGCTTCGCCGGGCTGGCGGGCGCATAGAGGCGAGCGACGCCAGGGCAAGCCAGCGTGACTGCCGCGAGTCCGTAGCCACGACTTGAGCCACCAGGCTCAGGATTGTGGATTTGGCGTCGGCCGTTCCGTCGGCGTCGGCGGGATAGGTGTCGCGGTCGGCTGAGGCGTCGGGGTTGGCGGGGCGGGCGTCGCGGTTGGTAACGCGCCAGAACCGCCAGCATGCGCGGGCGTCGGTGTCGAAGTGGTGGAAGGCCCGGGCGTTACCGTCAGCGCAAAGCCCGGCACCGGCGTCAGCAGGCGCAGCGGAATATCAGTCGCGGTTGGCGCGACTATTGGCGCAGCCACAGAATCGCCTGGCGCTGGCGCAAGCCAGATTCCTATCACAATCCCTACCAGCAGCAGATTACCCGCGGACCAAAACAACAGGAATGACGGGCCGCGCCACCAGCGCGCTCGCAGCTCATGGGTCACCCGAGATCCCGCTCGATCATCACGCGCATCATCAGCCATGCCCACGCCCCTCGCCAGACCACATCATAGCGCCCAAATAGCTACCAGGCGCTACTTTCTGGCGATCAGCGCTTGCTGTCATCAGCACAAATGCGCAAATTCGCTTCCCAGCTTGATATTATTCCCGCCTTTCAGGATTTCCGTTCCGCCCAATTATCCGCGCTTGCGCTCGTAGGCGCGCCCTACAAACGCGCATGCGCGCGGATAGCGCACACGCTTCCTTCCGCTCAGCTTCAGGGCCTTGAAACAGGTGGGCTCAGGCGCCAGATCTACGCCGCCAGCTCTCCAATAGCCGTATCGGGCCAGCCAGAGGCCGCGTGTTTGCCCGTCATTAGGACCTATGATATACTGCCGCGGACTACACGGGGCGGGCGACGAAACGCGCCCTCCTGATCGCTAGCTTCTGACGACCAGGAGCTTTGCGACCCGAAGCGAATAACCGCGCGGCGCGCTCCCCCAATCGCTCGGCCTGGGCTGAGCGGGGTTTGCGTAGACACCAGGTCGTCTGGGCGCCAATATCACGCCGCGACTGAGCAAGGGACACACGATGGGCAAGTACAAGTTGTGGCTGCATCACCAGGAGATTGGCCGCCGCCTGCGCGACCAGATCAACACCCTCGAACAGGAACGCGCGCGCGTGCAGAAGATGACACCGGATCAATCCGCGCCGCTGCCTGACACCGACAATCCGATCATCACCGCGCTGCGCGCCTACACCGAGTCAGGACACCAGCTGAGCAACATTGACGTCATCAAGGCGGCTATGCCCCAACTGGACGGTGACCCGGAACAACGACAGCCCGCGCCTAGCGCCGCGACCGCTGCCACACGCAGCGCCGCACCCGTGACTCCAGTCGCGGATTCAGCGGTCGTCGCGAGCCTGCTGGCGCGGGCGGATCAGATTCCCAGCGATCCCTTCGAGCAGATGCGCCAGATGGCTGGCTCAGGGGACCCATCCCAATCCGCTACCTTTGGGGCGTCCGCCGCTGGCGCTTCGGCCCAGGGTTCATCCGCGGATTCCGTCCAGGGCTGGTGGCAAAGCCACCAGCAAGATGACGACGACTAGCTTCCGGCGGTTCGCCGCCTCTGCCACCTTGAACACGTTTCAGCGAACGAGAAGGTGCAAAGCCAATGGCTTCTGATCCCTCTGTCGTAACGCGGCTCTTCGAGCAGCTTCCGTTACAGGCCATGCAGTCGGTCGCCGACGGTTATATGGCCTGGTACGTCACCCGCGTCACCCAGTCTCTCGATGAGACGATCGCGGGCCGCCGCGCTGAGTTGCGCGACAACGACGCCAAAGAGGCGTCCTACCGTCCTTCCCCCGCCGAGCTTTCCGCTATCGAGCGCTTGCAGCGCAGCGGCGTGACCGGTGTGGATCTGCTTGACCGCATGGTGGAGCAGGGTGAAGACTGGCTCGTCCTCACGATGCGCCGCCTCGACCACTTTGAGAAGACCGGCCTCGCGCCGAAAGATTACTCGACTTGGTGCGAGCACGCGCTCGGCGGCGCCTATGACTGGATTGACCACGAGCGCCTCGGCAGCGCCGCTAGCGCCGGAATGGGAGCCGCGCCTAGCGCGCCTGGCGCCCCCGCGACGCCCGCTGCCCCCCAGGGTGGCGCTGGAGTGCCTGACTGGCTGGCCAGCCGCGCCAGCGCGGGCCGCTCGCAGGATGAGGGCCCAACCGCCCCCGTTCCCAGCGTTGGCGGGCCTCGCTGGAGCGACAGTGGCAGCGCCCCGGCTGGCGCGGGCTACTATGGTGGCCAGCAGCCGCAGCAGCCGCAGCAGCCGCAGCAGCCGCAGCAGCCGCAGCAGGGCCAGTCCGAGGACGATGGCAAGGGTCGCAACATCTTCCGCATCTTCTCCAACTAACCCTGCCCGTCCAGTCCACAGATGATGCGCGGAATGGTTCCCCAAGCGAGCCATTCCGCGCATCGCCATGTGTGACGCGGCCTCCGTAGGTCAGCGACTTTCACAGCGCCTCACGCGGCGCTCACCGCGATGCGCCGCCGGATTTCTTCTCTGTCGCCGTGAAAAGCCCTTCTCGCGTATGTTGCCGTAGGCGGTCGCTCGTGTTACGCTATCTTTCGCATCTAGCGCCCTGGCCTCTCTACGCGGCGCTCGCGCTATGACGTGGTCTTCCGAGGAGGGATTGACATGCGCGATGACGCGAAGCTCGCCAGTGAAGGCGGAGCCGCCGGCGATGGGGATGTGGAACGCTGGCGCGCGACAGTCTATGAGCCAGCGGTCCGGCGGTCCGGTGAGCGCGAGCCACGGTTTACGACCAGTTCGGAGTATGAGGTCAAGCCGCTCTATACAGATGATGACCTTGCCGGCTGGAACGCGCGGGAAGCGCTGGGCTATCCGGGAGAGTTCCCGTATACGCGCGGCGTACAGCCGACGATGTATCGCGGCAAGCTCTGGACGATGCGCCAGTACGCCGGTTACGCCACAGCGGAGGAATCCAACCGGCGCTATCGCTACCTGCTCGCACAGGGCGGTTCAGGGTTATCCGTCGCCTTTGATCTCCCCACCCAGATGGGATACGACGCCGATCACCCGCTCGCGGAGGGTGAAGTTGGCAAGGTGGGCGTCTCGATCTCCAGCCTGGAGGACATGCGGACGCTGTTCGCGGAGATTCCCCTCGAGCGCATCACCACGTCAATGACGATCAACGCAACGGCGGCGATTCTGCTCGCGCTCTATATCGCGGTGGCCAGGGAACAGGGCGCGGATATCAGGAAACTGTCAGGCACGGTGCAGAATGACATCCTGAAGGAATATATCGCGCGCGGGACCTACATCTATCCGCCGCGCGCTTCCATGCGAATCATCACGGACCTCTTCACCTATTGCGCGGATAACGCGCCGCGATGGAATACCATCAGCATCAGCGGCTACCACATCCGCGAGGCGGGGGCGACGGCGGCGCAAGAGATCGGCTTCACCCTGGCGAACGGCATCGCCTACGTCCAGGCGGCGGTTGACGCGGGCCTCGATGTGGACCGCTTCGCGGGACAGCTTTCGTTCTTTTTCAACGCGCACAATCTCTTCTTTGAAGAAGTGGCGAAGTTTCGCGCGGCGCGGCGGATGTGGGCGCATATCATGCGCGACCGTTTCGGCGCGAAAGACGAGCGCTCCATGCTGCTGCGCTTCCATACACAGACGGCGGGGTCAACGCTGACCGCGCAGCAGCCGGATAACAACGTCGTGCGCACAGCGTACCAGGCGATGGCGGCGGCGCTCGGCGGAACCCAGTCACTGCATACGAACGCGCGTGACGAGGCGCTCTCACTGCCCACCGAGGAGTCGGCCTTGCTGGCGCTGCGCACGCAACAGGTGCTGGCGTATGAAACAGGCGTCGGGGATACGATTGACCCGCTCGCTGGCTCGTACTACGTCGAATCACTGACGAATGACCTGGAAGCGCGAGCGTGGGATTATATTCACAAAATTGATGAACTGGGCGGGAGTGTCCGCGCGGTCGAACAGGGCTACATCCAGCGTGAGATCGAGGAAGCCGCGTACCGCTATCAGCGCGATCTTGAGGATGGCCGGCGGGTCGTGGTAGGCGTGAACCGCTTCCAGGCCGCCGAGACAACGCAGCCGCCAATTCTCAAGGTGGATCCAGAAGTTGGGCGCAGGCAGGCGGCGAAAGTCGCGGCCTTGCGCGAACGCCGTGACGTGGAGGCGGTTCGCGCCGCCCTGGCTGGCCTGGAGGCGGCGGCACGCTCGAACGAAAATCTCATGCCGCGCATTCTTGCCGCTGTCGAAGCGTACGCGACGCTTGGTGAGATTAGCGATACGTTGCGCGCCGTATTTGGGGAACAACGCGAAGAGCGGCGCTTCTGAGCGCCGTCGCGCCCAGACCCATCCAGGGGCGGAAGCCCCCGTTCGCTCTCTGGCGCGTCCTACACACTGGGCGGAGGACGCGCATCAGCCAGCCCGACGCGCGTCACGCCAGATTCCCGAAAGCCTCGCAACATCCAATTTTCGCAGGCGCTTCACATGTACCGTTCGCTTGCTAGAGGAGGCCCGCTATGGGCGCGCCTACGCCAGAAACGACGTCCACGTCCACGCCATTCCCCGGGTCCGCGCCCCAATCCCAGACGCAGCCTGTCGTCATTCTCAATCCAGCGAGTAATAACGGGCGGGCGGCAAAGCTGCGCCCGCTGATTGAGCGTCTTCTGACGCATGGCCGTGGCGAGCTGGTGTTGACACGGACGCCCGGTGATGGGATTCATCTGGCGGAGGAAGCGGCGCGCGCGGGACGGCCAGTGGTTGTTGTGGGAGGCGATGGCGCGGTTCACGAAGCCGGCAATGGTCTGTTACGCGCAGGCGCGCCGGTCGCGCTGGGGGTTGTCCCGGTAGGAAGCGGGAATGACTACGCGCTACGAGTCGCGCGGGCGCCCAGCGATCTGGCGGCAGCCCTGGAGCTTGCGCTGACGGGCTCTCCCGTGCGCGTGGACGCTGGCCGGGTCAATGAACGCTATGTGATTAATGCGATAGGTGTGGGCATAGACGCGAACTGCGCCGCGACCGCCAATCGCTTGAAGCCTTATGGCCTGACAGGACGCGCGCTGTATATGAGCGCCGCTCTGATCGAGGTGCTGTTTCACTACGATGGGTGTCCGACACTGAGCGCCAGTTTCGATGATGGCCCGGTAAAACGCCAGACATACGCGGCCGTGGCGATGAGTATCGGGCCGACGTATGGCGGCGGATTCAAGATCAATCCTGACGCCGATCCGCAAGATGGGCTGTTTGATGTGTGCGTGCTTGACAAACCGAGACAAATTCGCGCGCTTCGCCTGCTGCCGATGGTCGAGCGCGGCCAGCATGTTGACCAGCCAGAGACGCATATGTTTCGCGCCCGGCATGCCATCCTCGAGTCGGAAGTGGAAATCTACGCGCAGATAGATGGAGAATTGATGCGGGACAGGAGGTTCGATGTGTCAATTCTGCCGGGGGCGCTGTGGCTGCGGCGCGGCGCGTGACCGGATAGCGGCGCCGTTTCGTCAGGCCGAGCGGAGAATGGTTCCTCGACGCCGCAGCATGTTGAGCTGGCTGTGTTTCCGTTCGTCTTGAGGCTGAGAGAAGAGGATAGCAGTGTCGGACGCGATGGGTCGCGAGGGCTTCTCAGCGGAGCAGATAGCGCGGGTAGATGAGATACAGGCGCTGCGCGCGCGTATTCAGGAACTTCGTGAGCGTGTGCGCGCGGCGGATTACGCCTATTACGTGCTTGACAGTCCGATTATTTCGGACGCTGAGTACGACGATCTCATGCGGGCCATCCAGGCGCTCGAAGAAGCGCATCCTGAACTGCGGGAAGCTGAATCGCCAACGCAGCGGGTAGCTGGCGAAGTCGCGGCGGGCTTTGCGAAGGTCCGGCACCTGACGCCCATGCTGAGCCTGGCGAATGTGCGGACGCCGCAGGAACTGATCGCCTGGCGTGACCGCGCGCAGTCAATTTTGCCCGAAGCGGTATTCCGTTATGTTGGTGAGCCCAAAATTGACGGTCTGAGCATGAACCTCATTTATCGGCGTGGCGCGCTCAGTGTGGGCGCCACTCGCGGCAATGGTGAGGTCGGTGAGAATGTGACCGCGAACATCCGCACGATTCGGGATATTCCCCACCATCTAGGCGTTTCGGATAGAGCG
Source organism: Chloroflexota bacterium (assembly GCA_021814145.1). GTDB lineage: Bacteria > Chloroflexota > Ktedonobacteria > Ktedonobacterales > JADMIN01 > JAKAIY01. The sequence continues at coordinate 44,031 of JAKAIY010000004.1, read as the reverse complement.
CCGCTGCCAACCGTGGTAGAGGTGCGGGGCGAGGTCTACATGCTGCGGGCGGACTTCGAGCGACTGAACAACCGTCTGGCCGAAGAAGCGCAGGCGCAAGGCGTGACACCACGCCTGTTCGCGAACGCCCGGAACGCGGCGGCCGGCTCTTTACGGCAGAAAGACCCTTCCGTGACGGCAAAGCGCCCGCTATCTTTCCTGGCGTACCAGATTGGACATATCGAGGGCGCGGCAGAGCCTGAAACGCACTGGCAATCGCTGGAATGGCTCCAGGCGTGGGGATTCCCGATCAGTCCGCTGGATACCAGTCTTGAGACGCTCGATGAAGCGCAAGCGTTCGTTGACCAGTTGAGCAAGACGCGCTTTGAGGTGCCATATGATATTGACGGGTCTGTTCTCAAGATAAATGAGCGCTGGCAACAGATCGAGTTAGGCGCGGTCGCGCGTGATCCGCGCTGGGCGATCGCTTACAAGTTCGCGCCGATCGAAGAGAATACCAAGCTGCTGGATATTGTGGTGTCGGTTGGGCGCACAGGCGCGCTGGTGCCAAACGCGCGCCTGGCGCCCGTCCAGATTGGCGGCGTGACGATTGCAAACGCCACGCTCTTCAACGCTGACGAAGTAGCGCGAAAGGACCTCCGCATTGGCGACACGGTTGTGGTGCAGCGGCATGGCGATGTGATTCCGGGCGTCGTGAAGGCGCTGGTCGAGCTGCGCGATGGCTCCGAGCGTGCCTGGACCTTTCCAAAAGAATGCCCGGTGTGCCATACGCCTGTCGTGCGCAACGAAGAAGAGAAAGTCACCTATTGCCCCAATGCGCAGTGTCCGGGCAGACGCCTGGAGGGCCTGCAGCATTTCGCGAGTCGTGGCGCGATGGACATCCAGGGCCTGGGCGAGATGATCGTCCTGCGTCTCGTGGAGGCCGGGCTGGTGCGGGATCCGTCGGATTTCTACCGGCTAACCCTGGATGATCTGCTGAGTCTGCCTGGCTTCCAGGAGCGCAGCGCGACAAATCTGCTCAACTCGATCGAAGCGAGTAAACAGCAGCCGCTTTCAAGGCTGCTCTTTGGTCTGGGTATCCGCTATGTAGGCGAGAAGGCGGCGGAGACGCTGGCGACCGGTTTTGGCTCGATGGATGCGCTGCTCTCCGCCTCAGAAGAGCAGATCGCGGAGTTGCCTGGTATTGGCCCACGCATCGCGCAGAGCGTGTTCCAATGGGCGCAAGACGAGGAGAACCGCGCGCTCGTTGAGCGGCTGCGCGCCGCCGGGCTGACGCTGGAGACGAAGCGGGAGGAGATCACTGAAGGCGCGCTTCCACTGGCGGGACAGACTTTCCTGTTGACGGGATCATTGGAGCGGCTGACACGCGGACAGGCGGAATCCGCGATCGAAGCGCTCGGCGGCAAGATTGCGAGCGGTGTCTCGAAGAGCCTGAATCACCTTATTGTAGGCGCGGCGCCTGGCAGCAAGCTGGCGAAAGCGGAGAAGCTGGGTATCCCAATCCATGATGAGGCGTGGCTCGTGGCCCTGCTCGACGCGCACAACGCGCTGCCCACCGAGCGCAGGCGCGTGCGATAAGGAGCGCCTGGCGGCGCGGCGATACGGATCTACGACGCTGGCCTGCCTAGATGATGGCGAAAGAATGCGCCATGGCGTCCAGCGTGGTCATGTCCCCAGAGAAAGCGTCTATGCTTATCTGATACTCATAGGCCCCATGAACGAGGAAATAGTCGGTGTGGGTAACGGTAAACGCCGACTCATTGCCAGCGCCCTGCTGCTGCACGGGTTTATCCTGATACGCAGACAGCCCGGAGAGTGTAACGGGCGTAAGATTCTTTTCCTGAGCCAGTCGCGCGGCGACTTGCGAGCCGCCAACGTCGCTTACCTTCAGCACATCAATGGTGAGCGAGGAGATAATCGAGCCAGCGACCGATCGTTCGCCTGAGCGGGTGATGATGACGATGAGCGGGGCGGCGGCGTCTGGCTGCTGCGAGACATTAACCTTCCATCCCGCGGGATAGGATACCTTGAAGTGGTATTGCTGGTTTGTGTAGACCCCGCCTGGCAGACTTGAACCACCACATGCGGCGGTTAACACAGTGAAGAGCGCCAGCAAACCGGTTCCGCAGGCGCGAGCCAGCCATCGAGAGCGGGAGTGTGGGAGAGAGAAGCGGCTCACGTGTTACGCCCTTCCATAAAATCGCGCGCGACAGCGTCTGTTGAAGCGACGATAGTATAGGCGAGCAAGCGCGAGGGGTCAACGCGAATGGGAGATTCTGTTTTCGCCGCGACGCCCCGTGGGCGCGATCACGCCTCGGAGTCCTGTTCGGGCAGAACCATATCGGACTCCGAGAAAAGCCGTGAGAGCACGCGCATGGTGGTCTCAGGAGGGATTTCATCGTACTCGGCGAGCGTACGGATGCGCCGCACCAGGTGATGAAACATTTTATCAACCATGCGCGCGCCGAACCGCTCAACGACCGCTTTGTCCCGGTCGGAGAGATGGGCCAGCTGCGCTAACGCGAGCGCGAGCTCCTGCTCCTCGGATTTGTCCACATGCCGTCTGAGCGCGGCGATGCCTGGCGCGGCCAGCCGGAGCGTCTGCGCTTTCGTGTATTCACGCAGCATATGCTCAATGATTCGCTCGGCGTCTTCCAGATCAGCCTGATGACCGCTCAAAGCCGTGACGACCGCCAGGTCCTCCATCGCGTTTCCCGGCAGGTCGCGCAGCGTGTCAAGCGTGACCAGCGTCACGCCCTGAACCGCTCCGACATCAGTGGTGACGTCAGCGGGAACCGCGAGGTCAATAACGAGGAGCGGGCGGCTAGCTTCGCGCGGAGCGATCATCTTCTCGCTGATGACGGGATATGGAGCGGCGGTGGCGCAGATGAGGAGATCGGATTGCGCGATCGCGCCAGGCGCATCATCGAGCGAAAGCGGCGTGGCGTTGTTCCGCTCCGCGAGCGCGCGCGCTGACTCGATATGGCGGTTCGCGATGAAGAGCTGGGCTACCCCTTCCTCGCGCAAGAGCCGCGCGCCCAGCTCATTCGTGCGGCCCGCGCCTATCAGGGTAACCGTTCTGCCCGCGAGGTTTCCAAGCTTGGCGCGCGCGGCATAAATCGCGAGGCTGGCGACAGACGCGTCAGCCCGGCTGATTCCGGTGTCGGTCCTGACGCGCTTGCCGGCCTGAAGCGCCCCCATAAACGCGGCGCGAAGCTCTTCGCCTGTCGTGCGCTGCGCTTCGGCGATAGCGAATGCGTCACGCACCTGACCCAATATCTGCGCTTCACCGATCACCATCGAGCGCAGGCCAGCGGCCACGTGGTACAGGTGAGCGACGGCTTCCAGGCCGCGCGCCGAATACACCACGTCTTCCAGCGTGATCGTATCCAGCGTGGCGCGCGCGCCGCTCACGGGCGCCGTGTTCGTCGCGCGCCCCGCGGTTTCATGAAAGAAGCGCAACGCCGCCGCCTCCGCGTCGTCCGGTCGCCTGGAAGCGAGATAGAGCTCGGTGCGGTTGCAGGTTGAAAGGATGACGACTTCGTCTATCGCGCGCTGAGCGTTTAGGGTAGCCAGCGCTTCGATCAGCGCCTCGTCAGTGAAACTGAGGCGACCCCGCGCCTCTACGCTGGCCTTGCGGTGGTCCAGTCCCAACATGACTAGCATTGAGTCGCCCTACCGCCTTTTTATCCAAATCGCGCTCGCCGGCCGCGCTGGAAGGAAATGGAGCTTTGGAGCGCGGGGCGATTCGTTTCAGTTTTTGGATGCTGAGCGTTGTATCGTGAACAGATAAGCCACCGATACGCGCTCTGATCGCGCTTTCTATACTATAGCACTGCGAAGCTGGCGCGCATCAGGCAATAACCTGATGCGGTAATATCTGGCTGTCCAGCGGTACGCCAGAATAACTGAAAGCGCCGGCTGGCGGGAGCGTGGAGACACAGGCTGTATGCTGATGCGTCATCGTGTCTATCTGGGTTTGGGATCCAATCTCGGCGACCGCGCCGCCGCACTGCGAGCGGCGATACAAAACCTCGCGCCTTTTGTAATGATTGACGCCGTGTCATCGGTCTGGGACACAGCGCCTGAAATCGTGGAAGATCAGCCGCGTTACCTGAACGCGGTCGTCGCTGGGTGGACAGAGATTGACCCATTCACGCTGCTTCGCGCGGTCAAGCGGCTGGAGCGCATGATGGGGCGTCAGCCCACAAAGCGCTATGGCCCGCGCGTCATTGACATAGACATTTTGCTCTATGACGGCTGGAAAGTTGACAGCAAGGACCTGGTCATCCCGCATCCACTGCTTGCGGAGCGCGCGTTTGTCCTGGCGCCGCTCGCTGAGATCGCGGCGGATACCATTCATCCGCGCCTGGGCCAGAGCGTCGCTGAATTGCGGGAACGCAGACCCCATGCGGATATACGGCGCGTTAACCCGCTCTCCATCTGAGCCAGGCGCGCTGCATTGTCGGGCAGCGATTTGTCGGCGTATGGCATATAATGCTTCGGATGTGGCGGTAGTTGGGAGATGGTGACGCTTCGCCGGCGACGCCGGGCTTTCGCGCACCGAGAGGATAAAGGCTGTGGCGCAATCGCGTGTGTTCCAGGGCCGCCTGGAAGAATTCGGGCTCGTGGACCTGATTCAGACGCTGGGGCTCGATGGGCAAACCGGCGCGCTGCATCTGCGCGGTGACAGTGAGCGCTCCGGTGTGGTCTATTTTGAAAGCGGGCTGCTGGTTGGCGCGCAGGAGCAGGATCGCGACGCGCTGACACTGGGCAATGTGCTCCAGCAGTTGCAAATGGCCAGCCAGCCGCAGGTGGATTACGTCTACCAGATGCAGATTCGCGATGCGCTTGGCAAGCGCATCGGCGCGCGTTTGATTGATTTGGGGGTGATAACTCCCCAGCAACTGGAAAAAGCGCTCCGCACGCAGACGCTCTGGACCGTGCGTGAGCTTGCGCTATGGAAGCGCGGGGAATACGCCTTCCATGCGGATGAGCATATGCCTGGGGATATGGCCGCGCCCCAAACGGAAGTCACCGCGACAATCATGGAAGCGCTGCGTTATTTACACGAATGGGAGTCATTGGAGCGCGTACTGCCGGATGGCATGCGCACAACTCTTTCGATGGCCAATGACCCGCCCATTGATCACCCCATGCGATTTCACCCCGCGGCATGGCGCATCATCTCGCGGGTCAACTCGCATCGAACGGTCCGGCGCATCGCGACCTCGCTTCGTATGCCAGAGCTTGATGTAGCGCGCATGGTAGGAACGCTTGTCCGTGAAGGCCTGCTCATGCCTCGCCATCAAGGGGGACGGCCAGGGCTGCCCTTTGAAGCCGAGCGCATGAATCTGGAGCGCTTTGATCTGTTCACGTTGCTCATTAACATGGAGCAGGTCTGGATCAAGGCGAAGTCGGAAGCGGACAAGCTGATCGCTCTGGCGCGCTTCACGAATCAGACGATGGAGGCGCTTGAGGACACCTACGCGGCAAGTGGGGTGGAGCTCGCGCCCACAACGCTCGCGTCATTGCTGGAGCGTGAAAATATCCATGGCGTTGGCGACCACCTGTTTACCATTCAGCGGAACCGCATTGACCTGGGCTCGTTCGCGGAGTATTGCCACGCAGTGTTCGATTCGCCGCCGCGCAGTGGGGGGAACGAGGCGAGTCAGCTCTTTATCGAGCATCGCGACCAGCTTGAGCGGGCGCTCACGGCCGCTTTCCAGGCGATCAACGCCCGCATTGTGTCTCCAGAAGAGCGTGTGCAAAATCAGGAGGCATGGACCGCGCTATTCCAGACATTGGCTGGCGCGGTATAGTGGCCTGGCGTCCCGCCACAACCGGCGACCTGGACATGCCCTGTAATTCAGATTCTGTTGTTTTTTATAGAATGAGGCGCGTCATGAGAGAACAGGAAACGGAGTTGTCCCCACAGCGGTCACTCGCGACTCGCAGACTGGAAGACGATGATGTGTCATCTTCGCTGGTTGCGCCTATCTGGGATCCAGCCGCGCAACTTCAGCCGATGGTGATGGTGATTGACGATTCTCTCGCGGTTCGCCGGGTAGTGGAGATTTGTCTCGCGCGGCAGGGTATTTCGACAGCCTCATTCTCCAATGGCGCCGAGGCTATGGCGGCGCTTTCCCGCGGCGCCATTTCGCCGCCGAAGGTGGCGTTGCTCGATGTTGGCATGCCACGCATGAATGGCTATGAAGTCGCGAAGCGCCTGAGGAGCAACCCCGCTTTCCGTGATACCCGGCTATTCATGCTCACCGGGCATGACGGCGTGCTCGACCGCGCATACGCGCGAATTCTAGGAGCGGGCTTCATTCCCAAACCGTTCAAGTCATACGAACTGATCACAATCGTTTGTGAGGCGCTGGGCATACGCGTTCCGGAGCATCGCTGGCGCCGCTGGCAGTGAGATTCGGTTGGATACAGTCGCTGGTTGTGAGGCAGGACGCTATGGAGGAGTCGCGACCCGACACGCCTGATACGCCTGATGAAGCGCCGCGGGAATCCGACCCGCGCTCAGGCGCGCCAGGGGTCATTAGCGCCCAGCGCCAGCTTGAGGAGCGATTATCGCGCATCTCCGATGGGGATACGGACACAACGGAGCGATTGCTGTTCTGGCTTGATGGCAGGCCCTATTCCGCCGCGCTGACCGCATTACGCGAGGCGCTCCCTGAGCTTCCGACAGTAACCGCGCTGCCATTCAGCCCTTCCTGGCTCATTGGGCTATTCCCACTCCGGACCGACCTGATCACGCTGATTGACCCGCGCCCATTCCTTGAGGGCGCCCGGGATGCGCTGGCGGCGGGTGGACAGATCGCGCTTCCAGATAGCGGGCAGGCGCTGCTGATCGGGAAGGCGGACCGTCTCATCGCGTTCGTGGTAGATCGCATTGGCGACATCACCAGCGTTTCAGCGCCAGCCGCGCCGTCACCCGATGAGGAGACGGCGCGGCAGGATAGCGCCGCGCGCTATGTGGAATTTGTCCATCCTCCTGACGGTGAAAGCCATGCGTCCGTCATGGCTCTGAATCTCGCCGCGCTCTATGAGGATGTGCTCGGCGAGCTGGAAGTATGGTCGCGAGATGCCTGACGGCGCAAGTATTTTCGAGCGATTTCTCGATGAAATGACATTACTGCTCGATGCGCTCGCTGAGCGTCTCGACGAGGTTGAGAACACGCCGGAGGAAGAGGCGCGCCTGTCGTCTCTGCGTGATGTCGCTCGTCTGTCCCGCGCCGTGATGGATTTAGCGGGCGCGTTTGAGGCGCCTGATCTCGCGTCGCTAGGAGAGGCGCTCGCCCAGGCGTCATCGTCTGGGGTAAGCGCCGGCGCGCCAATACCCGTGGCGGTCTTTGGCGCACGCGACACGCTTTCCTATTTGCGCTGGCGGCTTGGCGAGATCCAGCGCGCCGGCGCGGTCGTCGCGCCCGGACAGCGCGCGCTCTCCTTGACGCGCGCCCTGGTCGCGGCCCTGACAGGCGAAGTAGCCGGACGTGAGGACGCCGTCCCTGACGTTTCCGCTGGCGATGAACCCTCCGATAACGCACTGTCCGATAACGCACTGAGCGAGTTTTCCCCGGACGAGCGGGAAATAGTTCGCTCGTTCGCAACGGCTGAGCTTCGCCCACGGGATGAAATGGTTGACACGCGCACGATCGGCCAGATTCCCGAGACGCTGGCGCGCGAATTTGAGCAATGGGCGCTCGCGTATTCCGACGTGGAAGATGTGAAAAATGACGAGCGGCTTGTCGAGACGAAACGCCTCTTCGTCCTGGAAACCGAGAATGACCTTCAGGAGCTCAGCCGGCTCATCGCGTCATACGGGCAAGAGCCAGAGGCGCGGACGCTCTTCCAGGCGATGTCGCATATCGCGCATAAGATAAAAGGGACCGCCGGCACTCTGGGCTTTCCTGAATTCGCGCAGCTGGCTTTCTACTTTGAAGCCTGGACCATGTTCGCGCTGCAACATGGCGGCGCCGCGTCAGAAGGTGTCATCAGAGTAACCCTGGGCCGTTTCCTGGAGCTCTTTCACGCCTGCCTGGCGGCCGCCGTCGCGCTGGAATCGCCCGATCCGGCGGTTGTTCAGGAAGCCAGGCAGCTCTATGACTTTGCCGCCCAGCCAACGGACTCCCCGTCACACGCTCCAGATGTGATCTCGGCGGCGCCCGCGACGGAAGCGGCGGCGCGCCTCAGCCCAGCTCACACTGCGGACGGCGAGCAGGCGGTTGGCCGCGAGATCCTGCTACAGGTGGATTCGACCCGTCTCGACGCGCTGATGATTCACCTGAACGCGCTGGCGGTTAACCGGGGCTCACTTGCCGCCGCGCTGGCGCATGTCTCGCAGGCGCAGCGCGACCTGAGCGCCACGCTTGACCGTCTGCACGAGAAGAGCGGGCAGATCATTGACGCCCATTCACTCAACAGAAGGGAGCGCTCGCCAGAGAGCGACCCCACCCGGCGCCATTTCGCCCAGGACGACGATCAGTCGCTCCAGCCCAACAGAAGCGTTTTCTCCGGGCAACTGCGCGAGTCGTGGCGTGAGGCGGAGCAGGAAGAGGCTACAGAGATAGATACCGCGATCCGGGCGCTGACAGAGGTTGTGTCGGATGTGGAGATGCTTGGCGCGACATTGTCCGGCGCGCTGATGCGAATGGGGCAGCTTGTCGAGACGCAGGAAATTGTCATCACCAACATCCAGCAGGACGCGGCGCGAATGCGCCTGGCCCCACTGGCGGAGCTCGCCCCCCGGCTGGAGATTCTGGCCAACTATCTGGCGTCCGCCTTCGGCAAGCGTGTGCGCTTTACCATTGAAGGGGAAATGACCGAGATTGATCGCTCCCTGATGCGGGCGCTCGCGGAGCCACTCAATCAGATTGTCCGGAACGCCATTACCCATGGCATAGAATCACCCGAAGAGCGGCTGGCGGCCGGCAAGCCAGAAACCGGCGCAGTCTGGATTCATGCGTATTACGCTGGCTCGGAGGTCATCATCGAAGTCGGCGATGATGGTCGCGGAGTAGATACGCAGGCGTTGCTCACACGGGCGATCAGTAATGGCGCGCTTGATAAGGATGAAGCGGATACCCTCTCCGCGGAAGACAAGCTCAATCTGATGTTCCGGCCCGGCGTCACAACGTTTGGCCGCGCGGGGGCGCTGGCGGGCAGCGGGATTGGCCTCCATGAGGTCGCGACGCTTATTCGCGCGTTCAAAGGCGATATTGTTGTCGCTGACACGTCCAGTCAGGGAACGCTCTTTCGCATTCGCGCGCCCATGACACTAACGGTATTGCCGGCGCTCGAAATCTCGGTCGCCGGGCGCCTGTTCACAACGCCGTTTAGCTCTGTGGTCGCCTCATACGCGGATGTGGCGGGCAATCTCCGCCCGATTTCAGGCGATCAGCTGAGCGACGGCAAAGAAGACGGGTTATCCGCGCCAACACCGCATCGGTTCATTGTGCCAGACGAGACAGCGTCACGCCTGACGGAGGGCGCGCATGCGACCCCCCCGCTGCGCCCTGGCTCCGAGATTCCGGCGTACTCCCTGGCGGAATGTCTTGGGCTGGCCAGTGATGAGCCACCCGGCGCGGCTTTTGTGGTGGAAAGCCGGCAGCGGTATGTCGCGTTACTGGTTCATGCGTTTGGGGCCATGCGTGAAACGATGGTGCGCCCCCTCCCCGCATATCTACAGCGTAAACTGATACGGGGCGTAACGATCCGCTCTGAGGATGGGGCGCTGACGATGCTGATTGACGCGAGCGAGCTAGCTGAACAGCTTCTCGCTGGAGCTATCAGGCCGCCCCATTTCACGCCAACCCGTGTTCCGCGCTCGCAGCCGCCAGTTTCGCGGGTGTTGATCGTGGATGATTCCGTCACTATCAGGCGCGCGCTCGATCAGATGCTCACCGGAGCGGGGTTTTCGACCGCACTGGCCCGTGATGGCTATGAAGCATGGGAAATGATGGAGGCTGAAGCGCCACGAGCCGTTATTCTCGATGTAGAGATGCCACATATGGATGGCTATGAGTTGCTCAAGACCATGCGGCGCTCACCCAGATACGCCCAGACACGGGTTATCGTACTGACATCCCGGGCTGGAGCCAGACATGAGCGACAAGCGCGCGAGCTCGGCGCTGATGAATATCTGGTAAAACCATGCCCACAGGATACGCTGATCAGCGCCATCAGGCGCCTGCTCACTGATTCGGAGCCGTCATGACATCTGACCCACAGGCGAATTCACCGCGAACGTCAGGGAGGACGCCCCCTTCCCGCCGAAGCGGCGTCGCGCCACGCGCGGCGCTAGCCATTTTGCTTGGAAGGGCCTCCGGCGGGCTGACCAGGAGACTGGGGATCAGCGGCGGCACCAGCCTACCCGGGCTGGTCGCGCAAATCGCCGATCCACGCCTCATTGGACGGCTGGCCGCGCAAGCGCGGTACGGCTGCGTCGTGGTCACGGGAACCAATGGCAAGACGACGAGCAGCGGGCTGGTCGCGAGCGTGCTGCGCTCGTCGGGCTTGCGTATCTGGCGAAACAGGGAAGGCTCTAATCTGGCGCGCGGCATCGCGACGTCGCTGCTCCGGCATGCGGAGCCAAGCGGGCGGCTCACTGAAGATGGCGAAGGCGCGTTTGTCTTTGAAGTTGATGAGGCCGCGTTCGCCCGTATCGCCACAGACCTGAAGCCACGGGTAACGCTCGTGACAAACCTCTTCCGCGACCAGCTCGATCGGTACGGTGAGGTGGATACGGTCGCCGAGCGGTGGCTCGCGAGCTTGAAGCGGCTGCCGTCATCCACAATACTGGCGCTGAACGCCGACGACCCGGCTGTGGCGGCGCTGGCGGACGACAATCCTGGCGCGACCCTCTACTACGGCGTTGAATCCACACCAACACACGAGAACTCCGACGCGCTATCGCAGGTGATAGACACACGGACCTGTCCCCGATGCCGGGCGCGGTTAACGTTCGCTCCACGGTTTTACAGCCATGTAGGCCACTGGTCGTGCGTAGGCTGCGGATTCTCCCGACCCCAGCCGCAGATCAGCGCGCGGGTGATCTCCGCAGGAATCGAGCGGGCCCGGTTCATGCTGGATACCCCGGTGGGATCAGGCGACGTTACAATCAGCTTGCCAGGGCTGTATAACGTCTACAACGCGCTGGCGGCCGCCGCCGCTGGCGTGGCGATGGGCGTGAGCTTCCAGGCGATTATGGAGGGCCTCACCCGCTTCACGCCAGCGTTTGGGCGCGCGGAGATCATTCCCGCCGAAGGGCGCAATGTCCGCATCTTGCTAGCGAAGAATCCGACTGGCCTGAATGAGGTGTTGCGCGCGCTGGCGAGCGACACCAGCGCCGGGCGGAAGAACCTGCTGATGCTGCTCAATGATCGCGCCGCCGATGGCGAAGACGTATCGTGGATCTGGGACGCGGATTTCGAGCAACTCGCGGGGGCGACCGCTTCGCTGACGGCGAGTGGCGTCCGCGCGTACGACCTGGCGCTCCGGCTGAAGTACGCTGGCGAAGAGCCACAGCATGTCGAGCCGGATGTTGGCGCGGCGCTCACCTGGGCGCTGGAGAAGACGCCCAGAGGGGAGACGCTCTACATCATTCCAACCTATACGGCGATGCTGGCTGTGCGTGGCGAGCTTGAGCGCAGGGGTTACGCTCCGCGCTACTGGGAGCAGCGTGATGAGTGATACAACGGGATTCGAGCTGCGTTTGGGGCACCTGTATCCTGACCAGCTGAATATGTATGGGGACCGGGGCAATATTATCACGTTGCGCCAGCGGTGCGCCTGGCGTGGCGTCGCGCTGCGGTATGCGCCGGTAGACATCGGGCAGAAGCTTGATCCCAAGGCGTTTGATCTGCTCTTCATCGGAGGCGGCCAGGACAAAGAGCAGGATGAGGTGGCGCGTGACCTGCGTGTCGTAAAAGCCGGCGCGCTCCGCGAGGCGGTTGAAGACGATACACCAGCGCTTGCGGTTTGTGGCGGCTACCAACTCCTGGCCCGCTTTTACCGTCCAGCGGAAGGGCCAGAGCTCGAAGGCGTCGGTGTCTTTGACGCCTGGACGATTCACAAGGGGAAGTCCGTTCCACGCTGTATCGGGAACATCGCGATCAGTTGGAACGATAGCACGCTGGTAGGATTCGAGAATCACGGCGGGCGAACGTATCTGGGCCAGGGAGCGCGCCCATTGGGGCGTGTGCTCTATGGTCATGGCAACAACAGCGAGGACCACCTGGAAGGGTGCGTGTACCGAAACACCATTGGGACCTACATACACGGCTCGCTCCTGCCCAAGAACCCGCATCTGGCGGACTACCTCATCCGGCTGGCGCTTGAGCGTCGCTATGGGATTGGCGCCGGGGACGCTGTTATACCGCTGGATGACAAAGAAGAATGGCGCGCGCACACGAGCATGTTGCGGCGTCTGGGGGTCGCGCAGCGCGCGCTCGCGTAATCGCGCAAGGGCCGCACGCCAAAATCAGGCCCTTCACGAACAACTCACGCGCGCCTTCTATTGAAATTTGATCGAACTGGCCAGATTCAATCGCACAACGCGCCAAATGTGACGAGTCTGTGTGATACGATACCTTCTGGCGGATTATCCCAAGCGCGCCACCGCTCGCCGTGAACGGATTCGCGGCGTCTCCGGCAGGCAGTGTTTCTACGGGCGCGCCGAGGCGTACTCCGTAATCCGCGCGTTGGCTGGCGTCCGTCGCAGTGTCGCAGACGGGCATCACAAACTCAACTTGAGGAGGCTGTGGAGATGAAGGCCGTTGTCATGGCAGGTGGCGAGGGTTCGCGCTTGCGGCCGCTGACGGTATCGAGACCGAAGCCGATGGCTCCAATTGTAGGCCGACCCGTCATGGAGCATATCCTCAACCTGCTCAAGACGCATGGCATCACCGACGTGGTGGTTACAGTGCAGTATATGGCCAGCGCCATTGAAGACTATTTTGGCGATGGCTCCTCTCTGGGCATGCGAATCGCCTACTCCCGCGAGGAGACGCCGCTTGGCACGGCTGGGAGCGTGAAGAACGCTGAAGAACTGCTCCAGGAGCCGTTCCTGGTCATCAGTGGCGATGCGCTTACGGATTTCGACCTGAGCGCGATCATCGAGTACCATAACAAGAAGCGCTCGCTCGCCACCTTGACGCTGGCGCATGTGGCGAATCCGCTGGAGTATGGCGTCATCACCACCGATGATACCGGGCATATCGCCAAGTTCCTCGAAAAGCCAAGCTGGGGCGAGGTCTTCAGCGACACCATCAACACGGGCATTTATGTGCTCGATCCGAAGGTCTTCTCGTATTTCGAGAAGGACAAGCCCTTCGACTTCAGCCAGGACATCTTCCCCATGATGCTGAAGAAGGGTGATCCGATTTATGGGTATGTCGCTGAGGGGTACTGGTGTGATGTCGGCAACCTGGCTGAATACATGCGCGCCAACGCGGACGTGCTCCAGGGCGTCGTGAAGATTCCCGTTCCAGGCGAGGATATCGGTGGGGGCGTCTGGGTGGAAGAAGGGGTCGAGATCGCGCCCAGCGCCCAGATATTTGGGCCGGTCTTCCTTGGTCATGATGTCAAGATCAAGGACGGGGTGATTATTCATGGGCCCAGTTGTGTTGGCCATTACACGATTCTGGATGACCACGCGCAGGTAGATCGCAGCGTCATCTGGAACAATTCGTACATCGGCGAGCGCGCGGAGCTTCGCGGCGCGCTGGTTGGCGCCTCGACCAGCGTGAAGAGCCGCGCGGTGATGTTCGAAGGCGCGGTGATTGGCGACCACTCCGTCATCAACGAGAACGCGATCGTCCAGCCGGGAGTCAAGATCTGGCCCAACAAGGAGATCGAGACTGGCGCGGTCATCACCAGCAGCATCATCTGGGGCTCGGCTGGCCGGCGCGCGCTCTTTGGCCGCTATGGCGTAACCGGTCTGGTGAATGTGGACATCACGCCGGACTTCGCGGCGCGCCTGGGCGCCGCGTATGGCGCTGCGCTGCCCAAGGGATCGGTCGTTTGCGTCAACCGTGACGCCCACAAGACGCCGCGGATGATCAAGCGCGCGATCATCTCTGGCCTGCCGTCCGCGGGCATCCACGTTCATGACCTAGAGGATGTGCCTCTGCCGGTCGCGCGCTACTATGTCCGCACGACAGACGCGGCGGGCGGCGTGCATATCCGGCTATCCCCATATGACCCGCGTATCCTGGACGTGAAGTTCTTTGACCAGAACGGCCAGGATATTAGCAAAAACACCGAGCGCAAGATTGAGAACCTGTTCTTCCGCGAGGATTTCCGCCGCGTCTATCTGGATGACATTGGCACAATCCAGTACGCGCCGGACGCCAAGAGACGCTACACCGACGCGTTCTTGCGCGCGCTGAACCTGGACGCGCTCAAGAAGCGGCGCTACCGGGTCGTGGTGGACTACGCCCACGGCGCGAGCGTGGATGTGATGGCGCCCATCTTCAACGAGATTGGCGCGGATGTGATCGCCCTCAACGCGACGCGCGATCCGGCCCGTTACTCGCGCACAAGCGAAGAGTTCGATCGCGATATCCATGTGCTGGCGTCTATCACCGGCACCTTGCGCGCGGATCTGGGTGTGCGGATTGACACCGGAGGCGAGCGCATCTTCGTCGTGGACGATCAGGGCGAACTGCTGGATGGCGGCAAGCTGCTCGCGGCGATGACGCAGCTCACGCTGAGTCACCAGACGGGTGGCATTGTCGCGGCGCCTGTGACAGCGCCGAGCGTGATCGAGCAGGTGGCGAAGCGCAACAAAGGCAGCATTGTGTATACCAAGGTGCTGGCGCAGGCGCTGACCAATGCGGCGCTCGCTCCAGGCGTGGTGATGGTTGGCAACGATACCGGCGGGTTCGTGTTCCCCGAGCTTCACCCCGCGCTCGATGGCCTGTTCGCGTTGATGAAGCTGCTCGAATCGCTGGCGGTGGAAAACGTCAAGCTCTCTGAGGTCGTGCGCCAGCTACCGCCCTATCACCTGATTCGCGCGCAGGTCAACTGCCCGTGGGAATACAAGGGGCGTGTGATGCGCATCCTGAGCGAGCAGTATCGCGAGCGCGCGGAAGAGCCGATTGACGGCGTCAAGATAGACCTGGGCGGGAATGAATGGGTGTTGGTGTTGCCAGACGCCGACAGACCACTCTTTCATGTTATGGCGGAATCCCGCTCGCAGGACGCCGCGCAGGCGCTGGCGGACAAATACGCGCGTGTCGTTAGCGGCCTCCAGCACTGACCAGACGCGCCGCGTCACGCGAACGGGCCGCCACTCATGCGTTGAGCGGCGGCCCGTTCGCTACCTCACACTGATAGACGCTATTCTTTGGCCAGCGAGCGCAGCGCCTGGAGGATGAGGTCTTCCAGGCTGCCAGCGGCGTTATCGGGAAGCGCGCGCGCGGCGGCGGCGGCTTCCACCGGGCTGTAGCCCAGGCTGGTAAGCGCCGCGACAACATCAGCGCGCGAGGCGGAAGGAGCCGCGCCGCCACTGGACGCGGCGAATTCGGGAACAGGGCCTTTCTCGAAGCGAGGCTTGAGCTCCAGGACGATCCGCGAGGCCAGCTTCCTGCCCACCCCGGGAGCCAGCGTCAGACGGGTCACGTCCTCGCGCAGAACCGCCTCACGGAACGCCGCGCCTGACATACTGGAGAGCAGCGCCAGCGCCACGCGCGGGCCTACGCCTGTGACTGCCAGCATCTGCTCAAAGAGGTCCCGGTCATCGGTGGTGGTGAACCCATACAGGGTCAGCGCGTCTTCGCGCACCAGGAAGCAGGTGTGCAGCGTCACCTCATCGCCAAGCGTCAGGGCGCTGAGCGCGCCCAGCGGCGCGAAAACGCGGAGTGTGACCCCGCCAACCGAGATCAGCGCGCTGTCTAGGGTTTTGCCCACCAGAGCGCCGCGCACCGCGACGATCATCCGCCCCGCCTTCCCACTGGAGCGGAAGGCCCGGCTGGGGCCAGTGAAGGAACCTGAAGTGTGTTGAGATGGCAGATCGCGATAGCAGCCGCGTCCGCGGCGTCATCTGGCGTGGGGACCGCGTCGAGGCGCAGCAGGACCCGCACCATCTCGCCCACCTGGGCTTTCGTGGCGAGTCCATAGCCATGAACCGCCTGCTTCACCAGCATAGGCTTGTATTCACGCACGGTGAGGCCACGCTGCGCCGCCGTCAGCAGCGCGACGCCGCGCGCCTGGCCGACGGCGACGGCGGTCGTGACGTTCTTGGCGAAGAACAGCTCCTCCACCGCCATCTCGGTGGGGGCTAGCCGCTCAATAACCTCCAGCGTCGCTTCGTGGATCTGGAGAAGGCGCTGCTCCATCGGGAGCGCGGGCGGGGTAGTCACACAGCCACATTCGACCAGCGTCAGCGCGCGCCCGCGCGACTCCACGACGGCATAGCCCAGGCGCGCTGTGCCTGGGTCTATGCCGATCGCGCGTCTGGGTTCCGTGGCCATGCTGATTCTCCGTCACGTGGACGCCTAGCCGGCGTAGCGCTCCACGTACTCGTCGGCGATCTGCGCGTTGGTATAGACGTTCATCACGTCATCAAGCTCTTCCAGCCGGTCAATAAGCCGCAAAGCCTGAATCGCTTCTTTTTCTCTCAGGTCAATCTTCGTCTTCGGCACGAGCTGTGTCTCCGCGCGCGTGACCGTCAGCTTTTTGGCTTCAAGCGCCTGTTGCACCGCACGGACCTGCGATGGGTCGGTGTAGACGACCAACGTCTCGTCACCATCAGAGTACTCATCGACATCTTCCGCGCCTGCGTCAATGACTTCGAGCGTCAATTCATCCACGTCATGATCGTCTATCGCGACCTCAATGACGCCTTTGTTCTCAAAGATCCAGTCTACGCAGCCCGCCTCACCAAGATTACCGCCATTCTTGCTGAAGGTGGCGCGAATCTCGGCGGCGGTGCGGTTGCGATTGTCCGTTACCGCCTGGACCATGATGGCCGCGCCGCCTGGCGCATAGCCCTCATACACAAGCTCGTCGAGTTGCGTTCCCTCACCACCACCAATCGCGCGCTTGATCGTGCGATCAATGTTGTCCATCGGCATATTCGCGTCACGCGCGCGCTGGATCGCCATGCGCAAGCGGAAGTTCGCGTCTGGGTCGCCGCCGCCTCCCTCGCGCACCGCGACAACGATCTCACGACCGAGCCTGGTGAAGAGCGCGCCGCGCTTGGCGTCGTTGACGCCCTTTTGCCGGCGTATCTGATGCCACTTTGAATGCCCAGACATGGCTATATCGTCCCCTCTAGACGCCGCCGCTGTCCCGGAGCGTTCATCTCCCTCAGCGCTGAAGCGCGGCGGCGTGCACGCAACTCGCTCAAGCGCCAGCGCGTCCGCTGCCATCAGATCTCGCTCCGGCGCGTGTAGGCGTCGCTATCAGTGGCGCAAGGCCGTGATATGTCACTGCGGCTGTCCGCTGGCGACGCGCGTTGATTGTATCATCTGATACGCGCGCGCGACTACCTCGCGCGGTCATGCGCTGGCTTTCAGACTATTTGAGCAGCGCGGTGATATTGGTGTCAAGCGTGGCGAGGTCGAGCGCCCCCACAACCTTGGTTCGTATAACTCCGTCGCGATCAATAAAAAAGGTGGATGGAGTGTCGGTCACGCTATATGCGGTTACCGTCTGGAGTTGCTGGTCGCGCACAATAGGGTAGGTGATTCCCACGGCTTTGACAAAGGCGCGCGTTGTGGCCGCGTCATCGGTGACATCCACCCCAAGAACGACGAACCCCTGCCCTTTGTATTTCTCATAGCTCCGCTGGAGCGCGGGCATCTCAATTTTGCACGGCTCGCATGCCGCGTACCAGAAGTTGAGCGCGACGACCTTGCCTTTGAGCGCGGCGAGCGTGACCTTGTTGCCCGAGAGGTCAACAACAGTGATCGGGGGAGCGTAGTGACCCACAAGCGGCGCCGCCGGACCTGGCGTCGCCTGGGCGCCGCCGGTGGCTGAAGGCGCGGGAGTCAGTAAACCCTTGAGGAGGAGCGCGACAACGATGATGGCGACCGCTCCGATGATGAGCGCACGCGGCTGAAGAAAGCGCCGCGCGCCGGTGTCTGGCGTGGGTGATGGGGTCGTCATAATTGGGTGTTTCTCTCGCTGAAGCGCGCCTTGCGCGATTGATAGCGGACAGCCTGGGACTCCCTGACTATCCAGGACATGCCCAAACGCTCGAAACAGGGGAAGCGCCAGCCACAGACCCGCGCCCCCCTGTCGCGTCAGCGCTACATGGCGCCCAGCCCCATGACGTGGAAGCCGTTGTCTACATAGATGATGTCACCTGTGATCGCGCTCGCGGCGGGTGAGAGCAGGTACGCCGCGACATCACCGACATTGCTCTGCTCGATGTTGCGTCGCAGCGGCGCTACCTGCTCGACCAGCGTGAACATGTCATTGATATTGCCAACGCCACGCGCTGACAGGGTTCGCAGCGGCCCAGCGGAAATGCCGTTCACCCGAATATTTTGCGGGCCAAGGTCCCAGGCGAGATAGCGTATGGCGGTTTCCAGCGCGGCTTTGGCGACCCCCATCAGATTATAGCCAGGGACAACACGCTCGCTGCCCAGGTACGTGAGAGCGAGCACGCTTCCACCACCTCGCGCCTGCATCAGCGGCTCGGCGCGGCCAGCCATCGCCATGAGAGAATACGCGCTGACATCCAGCGCGGTCAGGAAGCCCGCACGAGACACGCGCGAAACGCGGCCTTTCAGGTCTTCCGTGGGCGCGAACGCGACGCAGTGAACAAGGATATCAAGCCCGCCAAACTCCTCGCCGACGCGCGCGAAGGTCGTGTCGAGATCAGCGTCGCTTTGCACATCACACGGCAGTACAAGCGGCTGATCCAGGGTGGCGGCGAGCTTCCGCACATTCTGCTCCATGCGCTCCTGGTACGTCAGCGCGAGCCTGACACCTTCCGCCGCCAGCTTCTGAGTGATAGCCCAGGCGATGCTGTTATGATTCGCCACGCCGAACACCAGCGCGGTCTTCCCTTCCAGTGCGCCCACAGAGAAACCTCCCTTATTTTCAGATTCGCGTAGTTCAGGATAGCGCGCGCCAAACCAATCTGGCGGAATGCCGTTCGCGCGGCGCGTTGGGTCGTGCTATTGGTGGCCGCATTCTAGCACCTTGGCGTGAGAACGGGCAATTCTGGGCGACCGCGCACGCAAATAGCGCAAATCACCCGCCCGGCGCTAAATAACGCTAGTGGGCGAGCGTCAATACAAATAATGGCGCTTTCGGCCATGAAACACGCTACCTTTGTGGTACCCTCATTAATTAAGGCGAGCTACGCGACTTCGCGTAGAGCGGCCACAGGCATTCAAATCGCACAGACTGGAGTGGCGCTTATTATGTCAGATGGCGCTTTGACTCATGGCGCGGCCATTTCCGCTCCTGTAACTAGTTCACCCGAACGTGACGCGGTCGCGCATGCGCGTGATGTCATGGAACAAATTCGCGCGAATGTGGCGAAGGTCATCGTCGGCAGGCGCGCCAGTGTTGACCTGCTGCTCGTCGCGCTGCTCAGTGAAGGACACGTCCTGCTCGAAGATGTGCCTGGAATGGGCAAGACTGTGATGG
Organism: Chloroflexota bacterium; assembly: GCA_021814145.1. Taxonomy (GTDB): domain Bacteria; phylum Chloroflexota; class Ktedonobacteria; order Ktedonobacterales; family JADMIN01; genus JAKAIY01. Next base: position 24,405 of record JAKAIY010000004.1, on the reverse strand, counting down.
CGCGCGCCCTGGCGCGCTCAATCGCCGCGTCATTTTCCCGCGTGCAGGGGACCGCTGATCTGCTGCCATCTGATATCGTTGGCGTGAGCGTCTACAATCCGCGAGAGGGAACGTTCGAGTACCGGCGCGGTCCGATATTCGCCAGCATCCTGCTGGTTGATGAGATCAACCGGGCGACGCCACGCACCCAGTCAGCTTTACTGGAGGCCATGCAGGAGCGCCAGGTGACGGCGGATGGCAAGACCATGCCGCTGCCCGCGCCATTTCTGGTGATCGCGACACAGAATCCCATTGAGCTGGAAGGCACCTTCCCGCTGCCAGAGGCCCAGCTCGACCGCTTTCTGCTACGCATCCGCACGACCTATCCCACAATGGATGAAGAGATGAGCATGCTCTATCGCTTCAAGGAGGACGAGCCGCTGGAGACACTAGCGCCAGTGACGAGCGGGCCAGAGCTGCTCTCGCTCTTGCCCATCGTGCGGAAGACGCGGGTAAGCCAGCCTGTGGCGAAGTATCTGCTCGATCTCATCCGGGCGACGCGGGCGCATCCTGCCATACATCTTGGCGCCAGCCCGCGCGCGGCGCTGGCGCTCTTCCGCGCGTCGCAAGCGCTGGCGGTCATCGAAGGGCGCGACTATGTGCTGCCCGACGACATCAAGCTCCTCGCCGCGCCGGTGCTTGGACACCGCCTCACCCTGACATCGCAGGCCGCGCTGCAAGCGCAGGACGTGGACCAGATTATCCGCGAACTGGTCGAGGCGCTGCCCGTTCCCGTCGAGCGCGCGTGATCATGTCCACAGAAATACGCCAGGTTAGCCACGCTCGCTGCGAAGGACATCGGTCATGAGCGACGATCATCAGTCAGATGACGCGAAAACACCGCCCCTCTCACTCGGCGTCTATGCGCGATCCTGGGCGGCCGCCAGAGCATATCGCGAGATGGGAATTATGCGGCGGCGCGCGCGTGTTCGCCGGCTGCTGGCCGACCCTTCGCTTGGCGCGCGACGCTCGCTCTATCTTGTCGCCGCCCTGCTGATCCTCGCGGCGATCCTGCTGGGTTCTGCGCTTCTGCTCGTTGCCGGGCTGCTTGTCCTGGCGATAGCCGCCGTCCCCGAGATCTGGCATGCGTACGGCTTGCGGGGCCTCACGTTCATCCGGCCGCTGGAGGTAACCCGGACGAGCTTCGCGTCTGTGGTTGAGGCCCCACTGGTGGTGGAGAATCGCAGTTTGCTGCCATTGCCGTTTGTGGAGGCGACAGACAACTTTCCAGACGACTTGCCAGCTCTCGGCATGACCCTGGACATTTCGCCGCTGCCCTCGCGCGCCGAGTTGGTCCAGACCATGGGAATGTGGGCTTTTCAACGACTTCGCCGGCGATTCTACATCCGCGCTTCGCAACGTGGCGTCTTCACGTTCGGCCCGACGACGATTAAGGTGACCGATCCGTTCGGCCTTCTCACGCGCGAGGAAACGCTCGCGACGGAACAAACGCTGATCGTGCACCCTCTTATAGCGCCACTTGATCGCTTTGGCCTCGCGCCACAAGCCCCTTTTGGCGACCGGGCTTCGCGTGTTCGGCTCCTCGAAGACCCCCTGCGCGTTTCAGGCGTGCGGCAGTACATGCCAGGCGATGATCCCCGGCGCATTCACTGGAAGGCGACCGCGCGAACAGGCACGCCGCAAAGCAAGATCCTCGATCCTTCAACCCAGCGCACGCTGATGATCGCTCTCGACATACGGACGTTCAAGAGCGTGCAAATGGGCTATGATCCGGAGTTGAGCGAACTGGCGATCTCCGCGGCGGCATCTGTCGCGCATTGGGCCTTTCAGGATGGCTATGCGGTAGGCCTGCTCTCGAACGGATCGCTTGCCACCATGCGTGACATGGAGGCTCCGCAGGCTGGAGCCGCACCTCGCCTCCGCCTCGCCCCTTCAACACGCCTCGAAGGCCTGACGCAGATTCTTGATGGACTGGCCCGTCTGTTACCCTATAACGGCGCCTCACTGGCGAGCCTTCTGGCGACCGAGCGGAGGACGCTCCCGATGGGCGCGTCGCTGGTCTATATCGGGCTGGATTCAATGGTAGACGTGCCAACGCTTATCGCGCTGCGCGAGATCCGGGCGCGCGGTCGTGATGTGACCTTACTGCTCACCTCGCGAGAGGGAGACGCTGACGCGGAAGCCAGCGACGCCGGCCGCGAGGTACACGCGAGCATGTTGAGCGCCATCTATATTGGTGGGCGCTCCGCATGGCGGAAGCTCATCAAGGAGGCGCTAGGCGACATGTCGCACCGGCGGGCCAGTATGCCGATGGCGCCTGATCAGCTTCGCAACGAGCGCGCGCTTATCGCGGAGCGGCGCCGCCGGCGCCGCCAGGCGAACGCGGCGCTACACAGTGACTCGCCGGAGAACAATGTCCATGGAGACGGGGAACACGATCGTGAAGATGTTGAGAGCGCGCGTTCATCTGCCGCCAGCTAACACAATGCGCGCCGCGCTCCTGTTTCTCACGCTTCTCGCGTTGGAAGCGGCGCCTGTACAGGCATGGCTGATCGTCTACGCGGCGGCGCAGATCGGCGATGCGCGCCAGACCGCCGCGCCGTTCTGGCTGGTCGCGGGCATCCTGGCGCTTTTCGCTGTAGCGCGATGGCGTCTGATGCGGTACAGCGCCATCGCGGTGATGGGCGCCTGGATACTCCTCGCGGGCGTGTCTGTTCTGGCGCTCGCGCGCTTCTCTCCACTCATGTTCGGCGGCGAGTCGCTGCCGCTCTTTTCAACTTCCTGGCTCAGCGCGCTGTCGAACGGAGAGACAGATTATTCGGGGCTTGCCGGCCTGATTCCGCTGACAGTGTATCTCGGGTGGCGCGGCAGCGCGCTGGGCGAGCCAGCGCCCGCGTTTTCTCGCGTCAGCCGGCGGTTCAGCATAGGCCTGGGCGCGCTGACGCTCGCTATCTTTGGCAGCCTGGCGACGCCGCCCGCGTTTGTGGGTGATGTGTCGGCGGCGCTGCTGATCTTGCTGGCGCTAGAGGGCTTCGCGGGAATGTCCGCTCTCGCGCTGTCACGTCCACTCGCGGGCTCAGGGCGCACAGATACGATCATGCCAGGCGCGGAATATTCGACCCGCTGGCAGATTACCGCGGTCATCATGGCGTTCGTGATCTCCGCCAGCGTAGCGCTGATCGGCGGCGCTTTGAACGTGCGCGCTCTGCGAACCCTCTTCACATGGCTGGGGCCTGTCGCGACGCTCCTGAATCAGGCGGGAGCCTGGCTCACGCAATCTCTCGCGTATCTGCTCTATCTCATCTCAGTATACTGGCTCTCGTTCCTTATCCCGAAGAATCTGCCCAATCAGCCGCCTCACACGCCCCAGCCGCCGAGCGGCGTCAAGAACACGCATGTTACACCGCCCATTCCTGCCGCGTATGGCAATATCGCGGCAATCATCATTGGCGCGATCGCCGTAATCGGCGTCCTGATTCTCCTGTTCCTCCTCGCGCGCGTCCTGCTGAAGTCGCTGAGCAAGTCTACTGACGAGGAAGTGGAGGAAGAGCGGGAAGACCTTGACGCCGGTGGCCTGTTGAGGCAGCAGGCGCGGAATCTGCTGAATCGCTGGCGGAGCGCGAGAAGGCGGCCTTCGGAGCGCGATGAGCTGCGGCGGGGCGGCGCGCGCTGGCTCTACCGGGAAGTTCTGCGAGCAGGCGCGCGGGCTGGGTATGAGCGCCGGGAGAGTGAGACAGCGGACGAATACGCGGCGCGGCTGGCGACGGCGCTGGACGCGGGCGCGGCGCGGACGGGAGATTCAGACGCCAGCGAGCTTCGTGCGCTCACCCGCGCCTATGATGACGCCCGCTATGGCGCCGCCGAGCACGATCCGCCAGCGTCTGACGCGGTCGCCGCGCGGACGCGACAGGCGGTGCGGCGCATCAACACGCTGGCGAAAGAGCCAGCCCACCGTGGTCGGTGAGCTGGCGCGGGCGCTCACTCACTGACGCTCACAGCGCGGCCGTTGCCGATGAACTCCTTGACGCGCTCCGCAAGCTCATGGCTCATGCCCGCGATGGCGGCGATATCTTCAACTGACGCGCTCGCGATGTTTCGTGGGGAGCCAAAGTGGCGGATCAGGGCTTTCTTGCGCTTGGGTCCAATGCCGGGGATTTCGTCCAGCACGGAGCGGAACGTACCCGCCGAGCGCACATTGCGGTGATACGTGATGGCGAAGCGGTGCGCTTCGTCGCGGATGCGCTGGAGGAGATAGAGCCCCTGCGAGCCGCGCGGCAGGACCAGTGGGTCAGGCCGCTCGATGAGGTAAATTTCCTCGTGTGTGCTGATGCTGCCGTGATCCTCCTTGGCGATCCCTATCACCGGCGCGCGCACGCCCAGCTCCTCAATGACAGCGGCGGCGGCGCTGAGCTGCGGTCTGCCGCCATCAACGATGATGAGGTCGGGAAGAAGCGCCCACGGATCGCCCAGCATGTCGGCGCTTGCCCCTTCCTCGTTTAGCGGCTCACCGGCTCCCTGCGCCAGCGAGCCTTCCGGCGGCATGCGCTCACTGGTAGCCTGCTGGCGCTGGAAGCGGCGGCGAAGGATCTCCGCGAGACTCGCGGCGTCATTCGCGCCCTCGACAGTCTTGATACGGAAGCGGCGATACTCGCTGTTCTTGGGCTTGCCGTTTTCCATGACGACCATCGAGCCTACGCTATTGTCTCCCTGAATGTTGGAGATGTCGTAGCACTCGATGCGCCGGGGCGGAGCGGGCAGGTTGAAGGCGTCGCGCAGCTCATCGAGGGCAAGCGAGGTTTTCTGGCTGTCAGAGAGCCACTTGATTCGCTGCTGTTCCAGCGCCTCGCGCGCGTTCTGGGCGACCATCGTGACCAGCCGGAGTTTGTCGCCACGCTGGGGAATGGTGATCGTCACCGCGCCGCCGCGCTTCTGTCGCAGCCACCCGCGCAGCGTTTCGCTATCCTCCGGCTCGTGGCTGAGGATGATCTCGCCCGGCACGTGCGGCGCGGAATCGTAGAACTGCTGCGCGAACATCTGGATAATCTCGGATTCCGCCGTGTCGCGCGTCCCTTGCAGGATGAAGAACTCGCGTCCGGCGAGACGGCCGCCGCGGAAGAAAAAGACCTGCGCACAGGTCTCGTCATCCTGGCCGGCGATAGCGATCACATCCTGATCATCGGAGCCGGTCGTGTTGATGATCTTCTGCTTCTCCAGCACGCTCTCGACAGCCTGAATGCGGTCGCGCAGCGTCGCCGCCCGCTCGAACTCCAGGTTTTCCGAGGCCTCGACCATCTGCTCTTGCAGGTCGCGCAGCGCCTCGTCATGCTTGCCTTCCAGGAAAAGCATGACCTGCCGAATCACCGCGTCGTACTGCTCCCGGCTCACCAGGCCGACGCAGGGAGCGTTGCAGCGATGGATGTAATACTGCGTGCAGGGGCGTGGCAGCCGCTTGAGCTTCCAGTCCGGCGGAGGCGCGTCCTCCTGGCCGCGTGGCGGCGCCCAGGCGCTGGCGTCATAGCGGCAGGTGCGGTAGGGGAAAATCTTGTTCATGAGGTCAAGCGTCGCATCCACCGCGCCTGAGCTGGTGTAGGGGCCAAAGTAGCGGTCGCCATCGCGCCGGAAGCTCCGGACACGGTAGACACGCGGGAAGTCCTCAGTGAGGGAGACCTTGATGTAGGGATAGTTCTTGTCGTCGCGCAGGCGGACGTTGTACTTCGGCTGAAAGCGCTTGATATACTCATTTTCCAGGATCAGCGCCTCAAGCTCGCTGCCAACGACGATGAACTCGATATCAGCGATCCGCGCGACCAGCGCGCGGTTCTTGGGGCCCAAATCTGAGGGATCGCCGAAGTAGGAGCGCACGCGCTGGCGCAGGTCGCTCGCCTTGCCAACGTACAGCACGACCCCTTCGGCGTCCTTGTGGAGATAGATGCCGGGTTTGTGGGGCAGTGACTGCAGGATGGCTTCGATCTTCTCGGATATGTCAGGCATGGCTTCCTCACCTTGGGAACGCGAGCGAACTGGGCGGCGTGTGAGGCGTCTCAGCGGAATCTGGCGCGGTGAATTGACCGTTGCCCAGCGCACGAGTATTATACGCTCAGGAGCTACGCGGCCACGACTGGACAGAGCGCCGCGCGGCAGGTATTGCGCGCCTCGTATGCGGGACAGCGACGGTACGGGGCATGAGGGAGACGAACTCGATGCCGAAGACTGTGGATAAGCGCGCGGAGGCGCGGCGACAAGCGAAGATCCAGCAGGCGCACGCGACCCCTGCGGCGGATCGCCCCGTCGTCAGAAGCTCCTCAGCTGCTTCCCGTGGCGCTTATCGCAAGAAACGAACCGGCTTCCTGAGCCGTTATCCATGGGCGACGACGTTCGCGGTTGTGCTGGCGCTTGGCCTGGTAACGTTCTACGGCTACCAGAACAAGCTGGGGCCGTTCGCTCCACCGCCTCCCGTGCAGGCCAAGTGCGATCTCAAGACGCACCACTGCGACAAAGCGCCGATCATGACGATCAACACCAGCAAGACCTACATCGCGACGATTGAGACGGCGAAGGGCAATATCGTCATCCAGCTCGACGCGAAGGACGCGCCAATCGCAACCAACAACTTCGTCTTCCTCGCGCAGCAGCATTTTTATGACGGGCTGTATTTCTGGCGTGTCGAGGTTCCGGGCAAGCCTAGCGTGCTTGATGGCCAGCCCTCGACGCTGTCGCTCATTCAGGGCGCTACCGTCGCCAAGAATGGCCAGGATCCCAAAACAATCCCTGGCTACACATTCAAAGACGAGCAGGTCGTGGGCAATTACGTAGCGGGAACGGTCGCGATGGCGAACGCGGGCCCTAATACAAACGGCGCGCAGTTCTTCATTTGCACCGGAGACGATAGCTCACTTCCGAAGAGCTACACCATCTTCGGCAAGGTGATCTCAGGGCTGGATGTCGCCAAGAAGATTGTGGCGGACGATGTCATCAAGACGGTGACAATTCAGGTCAAGTAGCGTATCCGTACCCTGAATGATGAGGCCCTCGCGTCAGGCGCGGGGGCCTCATTCGCGCTTATGCGCCTCGCAGGGTGATGATGAGCGAGCCATCGTCAGTTGAGGTGACGGCGGCGACCTCGTGGTAGGCGGGGACGAGATCCACAACCTCGCGCAGGTAGTCCGCGACGGCATGCGCGAGCGCCTGGGCGCTCAGGCGCGTCTGCTCATCGGTCTGCGCCGCGGCAAGCGCCTGCCCGACATTCGCGCGGAACGTTTTCGCTCCGGCGCTCATGGCATGAACGACCACTATGCTGGGCGCTTCGATTTCCGGGAGCTCGCCGCGCTCGCGCATCGCGGCGACCGCGCGCAGAATCAAATCGGTCACCGATTCGCCATCCATCTGTCCACACCTTTCGCGCGCCATCCCAGCGTGACGGCGCGGCCATCGCCAGGCGGGCTAGTTCTTGTGGGAGGCGCGCCACATAGCCTCTTCCCGTCTGCCCGCGCGCTCCTTCAGGATATGCTCAATTGCGCCGAGGTGATCAAATGAGTCGTCGGTTCCGATAATCACCGTGCGATTGTCGCGGCGATCCCGGAACGCGAGCGATGGCGCTTCCCGCGTCCGCCTGCCCGCGGCGCCGATCGCCCCTATCTGGCCGGCGACACGCGAGAACTGGCCCAGAGCGAAGTATTGCGGACTGGCGGCGTTCCGGGCAGCGATATCTTCTGGCCGCGCGAAACCTTTCAGGGTTATGTCGGCGATATCTTCGAGCGGGATCTGGTACAGACGGCGTGGCTCCGCCTTGATGAAGAGCTCTGGAGTGATAACCAGCCAGTACTCGCTGGCCCGCCGGGCGCGCAGTAACGCCTCAATCGCCAACCAGAGGCTGCCAAACGCTACCGCGCCAACGAGCAGGATGATGACCGTCGCGAACGATTGCTGGAAGGCTCCGGCGTGGTCAAAGTCCGCGGGATATGTGATCAGGATAACCGGGACAAGGAGCGCGAAACCAACGAGGGATAAAAGCGCCCACTTGGCGGCTCCGATGAGCACGCGGTTGCGACGAAGTGGCCATACGTTCCATTCGCTCGGCGCCGCGCCTGATCGCACGGTAGCCATCACGGTTTCGGCTTCCATCATTCTTCTCCGATTCCCTCTTCGACGGCCTCTCTCTGATGGGACGCGCTGGCGCACTGAAATTATACACGCCGGAAACGCGGGATGTTCCACCCGCGCTCGCGTCTTTGGCGCGCCCAGATGTGATACACTACAAGCGCGCTGAACACACGTTCTAGGATTGGCGTTGTCTTCATCTGGAACCGTCATTGGGAGAAGCTGCGTGACGGAGCGATCACACCCGTCTGATGCGGCGTCCACACTTCTCGCAGGGTTGCGCGAGCGCTCACGGTGGCGCCCTGGCGCGGCGACGCCAGTGGAGACGCTCGCGCGCCTGCTCGGTCTGGATGTCGCGACGTTTGACGCGGCGCTACATCCGGGCGTCTGGGGCTATCTGGAGCCTGGAGAAGACCTCATCTTTGTGCGCGCTGGGCTGTCCGACGCGGCGCGGCGGTTTACGCTGGCGCACGAAATCGGCCATGCTGTTCTCCATCGTAGCGGTGGAAGCGCCGCTGGAGTCGCGCTGGCCACATGCCAAAGCGCTGATCTTGAGGCCCTCGGCTACACCATTGACGAGACATTGAGCCCTGGCCAGGCGTACAGCGCCCGCGCCGCCGTTGAGCGGGAAGCGAACGCCTTCGCGGTCGCGCTGCTCATGCCGGAAGCCCCATTCCTCGACGCCTATCTCGCACTGTGCGCGCGCACGCGCCCCAATGGCGTGGCGGGAGGCGTCACGCGCCGGCTCGCGAAGCGCTTTGGCGTGTCGGAAGACGCCGCGCTGCGACGGCTTCAAGGGCTTCTTTCGCCAGAGAACCGGGAAAAGTCCCCCGATGACGCTCACGTGACATTAACCGTGAGTGGCGATCTGGACCAGCTGGCGGCCGCGCGGCTGGAGCCGCCAGCTTTCGTGATCGCCGGGCCGGGTTCAGGGAAAACGTCTACCCTGGTCGCGCGTATCGCGCACCTCACTCAAGAGCGGGGCGCGAAGCCGGAAGAAATCCTGGCGCTCACATTCTCCCGCAAGGCGGCGGCGGAGCTACGCGAGCGTGTGAGCGGCGCGCTCATGGGAGCGGACACATCCGTGGCCCCATTCATCAGCACCATTCACCGCTTTTGCCTCGATGTGCTCGGGCGGCATGGAGGCCTCATTGGATTGCCCCAGGACATCCAGCTCGCCTCTGAGCTTGAGCTGTATTTTCTCTTGCGGCAGGTGATGCGGGAAGCGCCACTGCGCTTTTTCTCGTCCCCACTCGCGCCAGATCTCCACGTGGGAGACATCCAGCAGGCGATCTCACGCGCGAAAGACGACCTGCTCAGCGCGGCAGAGGTGTCCAGCGCGGCGGAAAGCGCCTTGCGCAAGGCGGAAGATGACAACCAGCGGGACGCGGCGGAGCGCCAGCTAGAATTCGCCCTGATCTTCGGTCTCTACCAGCGCCGCCTGAATGAACAGCGAAGCGTGGACTATGGCGATGTCGTCGCGCTCACTGTGCGGCTGCTCACTGAGCGGCGCGAGATTGCCGGGGAGGTCGCGGCGCGCTGGCCATACCTGCTTGTGGACGAGTATCAGGACATCAACCGAGCGATGGGCGCGCTCTTGCGCGAACTGGCGTCAGCGGGTAGCGGCTTGTGGGCTGTGGGTGACGCGGACCAGGCGATCTACCGGTTCCGTGGCGCTGATCCCGGCATTGTCCACCGATTTAGCGAGACATTCACTGGCGCGCATGTCGTCACGCTGGTCCGCAATTATCGCTCGCGAGGGATAATTCTTGACGCGGCGAGCGCGTTCGCCGCGGAATTCTCGCCGATGGCTGGCAGATCGCCGCTGGAGGCGACCCGCGTTGAAACGGACGAAGCGCCTGGCGCGCGCGCTGCGGTCCGCATCGCCTCAGCCGAGACCAGTGAAGACGAGCTGGCCGGAATAGCGCGGGCCATTGAAGAGCGCCATCAGGGCGGACGCGCGTATCAGGAGCAGGCCGTGCTGCTGCGAACCCGGCGGCAGATGGAGCAGGTCGCCATTGGACTCGGCGCTCGCGGCATTCCAACATATACAGTGGCAAGCGCGCTGGACAAGGATACGAGCAAACGCTGTATCGCGGTTGTAAGCCTGCTGAGCGAACCATCGGGAGCGGGATTGATTCGCGCGGGCTTACAGCCAGAGCATGCTTTCACACGGGATGACGCCACCGCGATGCTGCGCGAAGCCCGATACCGGCGCACAGCGCCGCTCGATCTGGCGCTGCGCGCGAGCGGCGTCGCGGGCGTCTCGGACGCGGGACGGGCCGCGATGCGGCGGCTTGGGCGCATTCTCGTAGCGCTGCGCACGGCGCCATCAACAGCGGCGGGCCTCTGCCTCTACTGTTTCTCGTTCACGCGGATTGGCGAGCGATTGCTGCGGGAGCGTGAGAGGAAGCCGGAAGACGCCGCGGCGCTGCAACGGCTGCTCGACCTCGCTCGCGCCTTCGATAGCTGGCAGGCGGCGGCAGGCGCAAAAGAGGAAAGCGCGGATTGGGCGGGATTCGCCGAATTTCTCCGCGCCGCGTCGGTGTTGCGCCTTGATACGCTCGACAGGATTCCCGGCCAGGGCGCTGACGCGGTCCGGGTGATGACCGCGCATGCGAGCAAAGGGCTGGAATTTCCGGTGGTCTATCTTCCCCAGCTCGTCAACAGACGCTTCCCGCTCACCGGCCGGCCGTCCATTGTGGCGCGGCTGATCCGGGCCAGTGATTCCAGTGATTCCCCCGCGGAAAAAGACGAAGGGCTATCAGACGAGGCGTCGCTGTTTTATGTCGCGATAACACGCGCCCGCGACGAGCTCATCCTCAGCCACGCCCGTCGGTACGGGCGCGCGCAGTATACAGTCTCGCCTTTTCTCGCTCCGCTCCAGCGCGAGATGGGCGAGCGCATAGCGTGTGAACGATGGGCCGAAACCAGTGAGGTGGCGGCCGACGCTCACAGCGAGGGCGCCGCTCGCGCGTCATCTCAGACAGGCCTGGAAAATTCCAGCGCGGTCTTCGACATCACTGAGCTGGAAACCTACCAGCGCTGTCCAAGACAGTACGCGTACCGGTATGTAGACAACCTGTGGTCACCCGCGTCGCTGGTGTCGCTCTTCAACAGGGCGATACGGCGGACGACGGATGAAGTCGTTCGCGCGTATGCCCAGAGCCGCCAGCGAAATGGAGCGTTTTTGAGCCGCGAGGAAACGATCGCGCTGGTGGAGGAACGCTGGCGGGCCACCCTTGAAGAAGAACGGCTCAGTTCTGGCGGCGCGGGCGCTCCACACAACGCGGTTCTCGAAGCCTACTATTCGCGCCAGGCAAGGGCTACTGTTGAGCGCCTCTGGACGCGATTTAACCAGCGCCAGAGAGAGCCAGACGCTGCGGACGCGCTGATAGGAGAAGCGCACGGGCGGGAAGTAACCGTCAATATCGGCGAATTGAAAATCCGGGGAGAGATCGAGACCATCGCCGCTTCTTCCGATACGCGCGGCGCCGGGACAGCCTCAGCCACGCAGCGGGCCGGGAATCCCCGAATTGTTGTGCGCTACCGGAGCAGCCAGGCAGACACCACACCAACACTGCGCGACCTCTTCTCGGAGGCCGCCTCCTATGAGGCGCTGGCTGGCGAAGCGGGGCGCGTGATTGAGCATAACCTCGCCACAGGCGCTATCGCTCCAGTCACACTCTCAGCGCGGCAACGCGCGCGCCTGACCCGCGAAGCGCTGGAAGCGGCGTCGGGAATCATGCGAGGGGACTTCCACGCCAATCCCGACGAGTGGCGATGCCAGCGCTGCCCGTTCGCGGCCGCCTGTCCGGAATGAGCCGCGCCACCCGCGATGTACGCCCGGCGCCCTCCAAACCTCCGGGCGTGATAGGCCATTTGGGCCGCGCCATAGCGCTGTGATAAAACAATGTCCCGTAGATGCTGTAACGGGGTGTTTTCCGCGCTCACGCCTGGGGAATGGCAGGCATACACCTTTCAGGCTATTGATAGGGAAGGTGTGATTCCTGATACTGGTTGGGCGTTGACTACTGTAGGGGCGCGGGTCAGGCGTGATGGTGTGGCGGCGCCCGGTCACGGTGGCTGAGAGGAGGCTCCGAGTGGAGCGCAGGATTCTTACTATTGCGGGCACAGCGACAAAAAATGTGCTCCATGCGTTTCTTCGCGCGCTGCGCGCGGTGGCGATCACATTCGTGATAGTCTTTATTTTTGTGGCGCTGGCGACAGAAGTGATCGCGGCGGTACTGACCCAAACTATCCCCCCAAGCGGACTGACTCATCTGGCGGCCGCGGCGCTGGGCGTCGCGTTTGGCTATGCGGCGGCGATCACGGTTGCGATTGAAGAGATGCTGCGCGCGATGATCAAGGCCATCGAGCTTGCGATCGAAGAGACGGAAAAAGTCGCCCGTGAAGCCGCGAAGGAAGCGGAAATTCTCGCGAGGAAGGCCGAAGTGGATGCCGAGCGGTTCTCGCGCGCCGCGGTCTCTGAAGCCGGGCAGCTCGGCCATGGCGCGCTGAGCGCGGCGGGCTCGCTGGAGCATGGCGCGGCGGGCGTGGTCGGGAACGTCGTGAGCGGCGTCGGGCATGAGGCGCAGTCGCTGGAGCATGGCGTGGCGGGCGTGATCGGCGGAGTCGCGCACGGCGCGCAGTCCGTCGAGCATGGCATCACCGAGCATATTCCCGGACATCACGCCGGTTAGAAGCCCAATCCTCGTTTCTTCCCACGCACACAACGGCGATATAGGCAAGGGCCCCGGCGCTAATGCCGGGGCCTTTCGCTGTTTGGCAAAGCTCCTGAGCAGTAACGTGATTCCCCAGGAAGTCCCCCCTGAATTGCGCGGGAATGGCATGGAATGTTACTTTGACGAGTGGAAATACGGCGGATGTCCGCATTCTCAATCCTGAGTATGGATGCTGGGAACAGCGTCAGGGGGCGACGCATGCGCAAGCGGCGAATAGCGCTAAGCGCGCTACTCGTGGCGCTCGCAGCGGCCTCTGTAGTGTATGTGGCTGTGGGAATGCGGGTCTACGCGCAATACCAGGCGGCGTATGACGCCTATTCACTCTCGTGCGGTGGATTGCTCGCATGGAGCCCGCCGCCAGCGCTCTATGCGGGGCTCTATGTCAATCAGCCCGAGCTCGTGACAGTCAATGTGCGGAGCGCGACTCCCTCCCTCGCGAAAGTGACCGTTTCGATTCCTGGATTCACCACGCCTCAGGAGATAGAAGTACAGAGCGATCCATCGTTTCAGGCGCTCGCGTTCAAGCCACCATTGCTCACGCAGAGCGCCCTCAGCGCCTCCTCGGACGCGAGCCAGTGGAGCGCGCGGATAGTGGCGACGGCGCGGATTACCGGCCATGCGATGTGTCAGACGAGCGCGCGCCTCACGCTGTACTCACGTCAGTGGATGCGCTGGCGTGATCCACTGACAGGAACGGACTTAACGCCGTACATCGCTGGGTGGGTCACGCCGCAGTCGCCTGACGTCGGGACGCTGGTCGGCAAAGCGTCCCAGCAATTGCGCGATCATCCCGAGTTGTACGACAACCTTCCCGCGCTGTTCGGATACGACCAGGGGCGCGCAACGGCGTCGCAAGTCCGTGATGAGGTGGATGCGCTGTTCGATGCGCTTCAGAACGATTACCACCTGCGCTATTCCGCGGATAACGCGCCCTTCACGAGCACGAATTCCCAGATTGTGCGGGAGCCAGGCGACATCCTGGCGAGCGACTCGCCGTCAGGAATGTGTGTCGAGACAACCGTGATTCTCGCGTCGGCGGTTGAGCGCCTGGGGATGCGCCCTTATATCGTTTTCACAGCATCGCACGCGTATCTTGGGGTGGCGCTAGGCGCGGGCGCGAATGCGCAAAGAGCGTACTGGGAAACATCGGACTTGAATGGAAGCGCGCTCGGCTCACAAGCCAACGTTGATGGGGATGCTGAATATGCGACTGATCTTTCCACACATGCGGTGACAGCGATGATAGACATCGCGTATGAGCGTTCGCAGGGTATCGAGCCCATCGAGTAAAGCGAGGGGCGTGTCGCGTGGGGCCGGCTGACTTTCCCTCATGGTTCGGGGCAAGCCTCTATGGCGGTTTGGGGTGCGCGGTGCTTTCCGCGCTGGTGATCGCCGGTTGGGCGCTTCTGCGACGCCGTGGCCTGTCAGGTCAGGTGGTGGGCGCGCTCCTGACTTGCCTGCTCGCCAGCGCGCTCGACACCGCGCCGATTGTATGGGCGCAGGACCGCCTGGGGGTTTATGGACCCAGCCTGAGCGCCACAGAAGTGGCCACCGCCCTCGCTTTTACCGCGCTCTGCGGGTGGGCGGCGCCTCTGGGCGCCATGATCTGGTATGTCCTGTACGCCGTCCCGATTGGCGGCTATTCCTTGCCGCGACGGAACCGCGCGCTGTCCGCGCCGCTGCTGGCGAACCCCGGGCGCCAGCGGCCCGCCCGCCCCGGCGGCTCGCCATGGGGAACACTGAGCGCGAATCCGCCAGCGACGGACCCACACCCTATTCCGCTGATCCATGAAGTCGTTCTCGTCGGACGGGACCCCGGCGCGGATTTGACGCTGGTTGATGACCGGGTTTCCCGCTATCACGCGGAACTCCGCTGGGAGAACGGAAGCCCCTGGCTCATAGATCTGTCGAGCTTAAACGGCACGAGAATCAACCACCTCACAGTCGTAGGCAGGTCGCCGCTGCGCAATCACGACCAGCTCGAATTCGGAAATCATCAGTTTCAGTTTGAGATTCCGGATTCGTCCGATTTACCCGCCGGCGCGCCAGCCGAAGACCCAGAGCCCGCGCGCGTCCCTGAGGCCGAGACACGCAAGACAGCGGGGATCTCCGGCTCGTTCGGATCTAACGCCCCCGCGCTCGCGCTGGTCTGGAACGATGGCGCGGCGCAGGCCAGGCGGTGGACGCTCTCCGCTCCAATTACAACAATTGGCCGTGACGCCTCATGCGGCGTCACGCTCCCAGATGATTCCGTGTCGCGACTGCACGCCCAGATTACGCGCCAGCCATCTGGCTACTTCATTGTTGATGTGGAGAGCAAGAATGGCGTTTTCCTCAATGGCGATCAGGTGACGGAACCCGCCCGCCTGTTTAGCGGCGATGTCCTGCGCCTGGGCGATGTCATCCTGACCGTACAGGAAGGAACAGCCGGAAATCCGGACGCGCCCGCGGTTCCTGAAGGCGCGGCGGAAAGCGCTGATTCGGCGTCGCTGCGCATGCGGCTCGCCCCTCGCGATACGAGCAAGCCGCGTTTCGCGCCTCCCCGGCTGACCCCTGAAAAGCCTGCGGACAGCGACAAGTCGTGACCACTGGCCGCGAGCTCGCCTGCCAGTCCGAGCGTCTCAGCGAAGGGCCGGCCTGGTGGCGAGGCCCCGAAGCCGCTCGACGATCTCTGGCAACCGCTGTAGGGTCGTCTGGATATCTTCCTCGTCATTGCTGTGGCCAAGTGTCAGCCGCAGGCTTCCGCGCGCCTCAGACGCGCTATATCCCATGGCGGTCAGCACATGCGAAGGCTCAATGTCGCCTGACGTGCAGGCGCTGCCACTGGATGCGGCGATGCCCACCAGGTCAAGGTTGAGCAGCATGGACTCGCCTTCAACGCCCTCGATGACAAAACTGGCGCTGTTAGGCAGACGGCGTGTGGGATGGCCGGTAAGCCGCGCGCGTGGAATAGTTAACACCCCTTCGATGAGCCTGTCGCGCAGCGCCATGAGGCGGGGCGTTTCGCTGTCCCGCTGTCGCGTGGCGAGATCAAGGGCGTACGCGGCGCCAACGATGCCGGGAACATTCTCTGTGCCCGCGCGCCGGTTACGCTCCTGGGAGCCACCCAGAATTTGCGGCTGGATGCGGGTACCCTGCCGGATGTAGAGGACCCCCACCCCCTTCGGCCCATAGAACTTGTGGGCGGAAAGGCTGAGCATATCCACGTTCAGGCTGACGACATTCAGCTCCATCGCGCCGCCCGCCTGCACCGCGTCACAATGGAATGGCACACGGCGCTCACGACAAATGCGGCCAATCTCGGCGATTGGCTGAATGGTTCCAACCTCATTATTGGCGAACATGATCGTCACGAGCGCGGTCTCGTCCGTGATGGCGGCGGCGACATCGGCGGGATCCACCTGCCCATACGTGTCCACGGGAAGATAGGTGACGCGATATCCCTCGCGCTCGAGACGCTGGCAGGTATGCAGGACGGCATGGTGCTCGATGGCGCTGGTAATGATGTGGTTACCCCGCCTGCGCTGGGCGTATGCGACGCCTTTGATCGCGAGGTTGTCAGCTTCACTGCCGCCACCTGTGAAAACAATCTCCGTTGGCCGGCAGCCAAGCGAGCGGGCGACCAGTTCATGCGCCTCGTCTATCGCCGCGAGGCTTAGCCTGCCGAGGCCATAGACGCTGCTCGGATTGCCAAACCGCTCGGAAAAATATGGGAGCATACGCTCGATGACACGGGGGTCAACAGGGGTTGTCGCCGCGTGATCGAGGTAGATAGCGCCATTCGGGAGCGTCATCGTTACCACCTCCTGGTGTCCTTCAATGGATCGCGTGCGATACCCCAGCGGCGCTCGCTGCCCGCCTGGAGGCGTGAACGCGGCGATCTGGCGATGTGATGCGCTAGTATTGAGCATAGCATACGCGAGAGGTGATCCGGGCCTAATCCGGGGCGTTGACGCCTTTCACCTGGCTGTGTTAAGATTGATACGATACCCCCGTAGGGTAATTGGAAACAGGGCAGAGGGTTGAATACCCAGGAGGATGTGATGTCCGACGTGTATATTGAGACAACCGATCAGACCTTCGAGCGGGATGTGCTTAAGTCCGATACTCCTGTAATCGTTGATTTCTGGGCTCCGTGGTGCGGCCCGTGCTTGATGATGGCTCCCGCTTTCGAGTCGCTTGCCGAAGAGTATAAGGGCAAGATGGTCTTCGCGAAGCTCAATACCGACGACAACATGCGGACTCCGAGCGCCTTTGGCATTCAGGGTATTCCGACGCTGATTCTGTTCAAGGGCGGCAAGGAAATTGATCGCGTTGTTGGTCTACAGCGACGCGGTGAACTTCAGCGCCATATCGAAGGGGTTCTGGCCGCGAGGGCATAAGCGCCGTCCAGGCGAAAACCTCGTGACGCTGATGTATTCGAACAGGTAGCGCGCCGGAGAGGCGAATGGCGACACTGCAATCCAGCCAGTCAAATAGTGACTTGCAGATGCGTTTACGACGTATTGAGGGCCAGATTCGTGGAATCATTGGCATGCTCGACGATGGGAAAACGTGTGAACAGGTCGTGACCCAAATTCTCGCCGCGCGCGCCGCGATGGACAGCGTCGCGACGGAGCTGCTCCGTTGCCAGATAGACGAGGCGATGGCTGGGCAGCCACCAGAGGAGGCGCGTGAGACCGTCTTGCGCGCGGTGAATCTGTTGACGAAGGTGCAGTGAGCGAACGGCTCACGCATGCGTCGAGTGGCGCTCCAGTCCGGGCGACAGGCGACCATCACTATCGGCTAAACAGGTCGCGCTGGTGAGGTATGATACCTCCGGCGTGGCCTGTTTTGTCGTTGTGTTTCTGATCCGGGTTATGGAAGAGCGTCAGGCCGCGTCGCGCGTCATGGCTCACTGGCGAGCCGTGACGGTGGTGGTGATCGCTTGGGCGAATCTGGAAGCAGAGATATGATGCGTGATATGCGGTTGATACATGGCCCAATGAAACTGCGGGCTTCCTTGCATGAGACCATCTGGGGCGGTCAGCGGCTGCGCGATGTGGCGGGCAAGTGTCTTCCGGAAGGCCGCCTGATCGGCGAGTCCTGGGAGACAGCGACTGACTCCCAAATCATTGAAGGGCCACACACCGGGCGCTCGCTGGGCGCGGCGGTTGAGGCGATGGGCGCTGAGTCGCTGGGCGAGCGGGCGGTATCTCTGTATGGGGCGCGCTTTCCGCTTCTGGCCAAATTCATTGACGCGCATCAGTGGCTTTCCGTCCAGGCGCACCCCGATGACGTGTATGCGGCCGCGCGCGAGGGGGGCAAGCTCGGCAAGACGGAATGCTGGTATATTCTGGACGCCGCGCCAGACGCGCGGATTGTCTATGGGGTAAACCGCTCCGTAACGCGCGAGGCCGTGCGCGCCGCTGTTGAGCGGACACAGCTGGAAGAGCTGCTGCTGACGGTTGAAGTCGAAGCCGGGGACGTGATTTTTGTTCCCGCCGGCACGGTGCATGCCATTGGCGCAGGCGTCGCGCTATATGAGCTGCAGGAGTACTCGGACATTACCTACCGTCTGTATGATTATGGACGCCTCCAGCAAAATGGGCAGCCGCGGGAGCTACATATCGAGCGGGCCCTGGATGTGATGCGCTATGAGCCATCGCCAAACGTCAAGGCGGCAGTCTGCGAGATGAGCGCGGATACCGCCGCCGAGCGGCGAATATTGGCGGCGTGTGACTACTTTGTCGAAGAAGAGCTGCGCTTGAAGGGGCAATTTACCGGAGAGGCGACAGACGCCAGTCTCCAGATCCTCACCGTGCTTGAGGGCTCCTGTGAGTTGCTGCCCGCCGAAGCCCCCTCCATGCGGCTCGAGCTTGGAAATACAGCGATCCTTCCAGCGAGCATGGGAAGCTACGCGCTTGACGGCGGCTCGCGGCTCATTCGCGCGTATGTGCCTGAGGCGCACGATGAGGCGCTCGCGCGGTGGCGCGCGGCTCAGCCAGCGGCGGAGTCCAGTCGGTAGCCCATCTCAAGCGCGCGCTGGTAGTCTGCGCTGGTATCCACATCGAGGCGCGCCAGGTCATTCGCGAGCGGCTCTTCGATCACTGTTTCGCGCTCCCGGCTGATGAGCTCGCGTGCGCCCATATCACCGGAAAGCGCGCGCAGATCAGCGAACAGGCGCCGTGGAAGATAGACCGGATGCCCCGCATAGCCGCTGACGCTTCCCATGATGATGCGCTCTGGCCACCGATCCGCCGCTGCGATGATGCGGTCAATCGAGGCCACGTCCATGAACGGCTGATCGGCCAGCAAAACGATCAGCCCCATGACATCCGGCGCTACCGACGCTGCCGCCAGCGCGAGCGAAGTTCCCTGTCCGCGCGCAAAGTCCGCGTTGATGAGCGTGCGATACCTGCCCGGCGGAAGCGCCGCCTGAACGGCGTCAGCGTCGCGACCGAGTATGACGAGGACCTCGCGCGCCCGGCTCGCGCTGGCCGCAAGCGTGGACCAGGCGACCACAGGTCTGCCCGCGAGCGGCAGAAGAAGCTTATGCTGTCCCATACGGGATGACGTCCCGGCGGCCAGCACAGCGACGCACACATTGGAAGCGCCACCGGGGGCGCCATCTGTCATCATGCCTGTATCCTGTCCGCAATGGAAAATGCTGGCGCGTGAACGCTATTTCCTGAGACCAACGCGGTGAGTGTATCATGCGCTGGATGGGAAGCGCGCCCACCCCGGCTCGTCCCCTATGATTTCGGGGCGATCTCACCAGCGACGATCCTGGAGACCCCGCCTTGCGCCCGACCATGAATGAGGAAAAGGAGCGATACGCGCGCGCCGCCGCGACATTGAACGACGCGCGGCTCGCCGCTCAGTACGCCAGAACCCTTCAGCGTCTCGCTGGCGCGCCCCAGCCAGAGGGGCTGATTCTCTGGGAGAGCGAGCTGTTTCGGCGATCCCGGCGGGTTGGGCTTCTGGCGGGCTCGTTCAACCCGCTGACGCGGGCGCACGTCGCGCTGGCCCAGGCCGCGCGGGGCGCGGGGCGCCTGGACGCGATGCTCTGGGCGCTTTCGGTCGTTATCGTGGACAAAGAGCGGGTGGAGCGCGCGTCACTGGTAGATCGCCTGCTTCAGATGCGCGCGTTTGTGGAAGATGGACCCGACGCGCTGGCGCTTTTCAATCGCGGCTTATACGTCGAGCAGGCGGAATTGGCGTGGTCGCTCATGCCTCATCTGGAGGAGCTCGTCATTGTCGTCGGGTTTGACAAGATCATCCAGATATTTGATCCTCGATACTACGAGGACCGGGACGCCGTGCTCGACCGCCTCTTCGCCAGCGCGACAATCCTCGTCGCGCCGCGTGTGGATGAGGATGAAGAGAGCCTGAATGCGCTGCTCACTCGTCCTGAAAACAGGCGCTATCAAGCGCGCGTAGGCTTTTGCCCTCTCCCCCGGCGGTTTCGTGGTGACTCATCATCCAGGGCGCGTTCGCTCGCGAGTGAGCCAGGGAGTGGGCGCCAGCTGCGCGCGCTGCTGCCGCCAGAGGGACGGGCGCTGGTCCGGCTCACCGGAGCGTATACCTACGGGGCGCGGCGCGCTGGTCGCGCACAGCGCCAGAGAGATGTGTATCCGTTGCGGCAGAGCGTCATCGAACAACTCGCGGCCCTTGACCCCGCGCAAGTAGCCGCCGCGCCAGGACTCGACGGGCTTCTCAAGAGGCGGAAAGATCATCTGAGCGCGCGTCGCGCGCATGTTTCGGAGCTGGAGCGGACAAGCCGTTCGAGTGAGGAACGAGGGTAGCGCGAGAAGCGCCGGAAGCGTCCGGGAGGCGCCGGGGGCGCCGTCCGCCCGCCTGTGAAAAGGAAGGGATACATGGTCACATGTGACGCCGACGAGAGCGGCGCCGGTGTATACTAAGCTGGCGCGTCGCGCCGGGTCATCAGCATGGCCCCATCTCGATCACCAGCCGAGGAGGATGATGTGAAGCTTACCTGCAAGCAGCAAGATCTGGCGAAGGGGCTCTCAACTGTAAGTCACGCGGTCTCTACGCGCACCACGCTGCCAATTCTCTCGAATATCCTGCTGGTGGCGGAGGGCGACCGCGTGCGGCTTTCCGCCACGAACCTGGAAGTCGCCATCACCTGCTGGGTTCCGGCGAACATCCAGGAAGAAGGCTCGACAACCGCGCCAGCCAAACTGCTCGCGGAATTTGTTTCCGCGCTTCCCCCGGCGGACGTGAAGCTGGAAATGGCGGACGGGAGCCTGGCGCTGAAGGTCAGCAGCCAGCGCAGCCATGCCACCATTCGCGGCATGGACCCCAGCGAGTTTCCCGGCATCCCGACAGGGGACGTAGGTGAGCAGAGCGTCACACTTGACGCCGCCGAGCTGCGCCAGTTGATCAAAGAGGTTGATTTCGCCGCCGCGACCGATGACGCGCGCCCGGTCTTCACCGGCGTGCTCACGCGGGTGCGCAACGAACGGCTGACGATGGCGGGGGCCGATAGCTTCCGGCTGGCGGTCGCTACGGCGGATCTGCCCGGCGCGCCGGACCAGGCCGATGTGCTCATTCCCGCCCGGGCGCTGAGCGAGCTTGGGCGCATCCTGCCCGCGGAAGGCTCAGCCACCATGACGGTCACCACCAATCACAATCAGGCGCTCTTCCGCGCTGGCGACGCCGAGATGGTCACGAACCTGATCGCGGGCCAGTTCCCTAACTTCGAGGCGATACTGCCGAAGAGCCACGCCACGCGCGTGACATTGCCGGCCGATCAGTTCAAGCAGGCCGCCAAGACAGCGACGCTGTTCGCCCGCGATAGCGCCAACATCGTGCGGCTGAAGGTGGAAACGGGCGAGCCTGGCGGTCTGACGCCCGGTGTTATCACGCTTCAGGCGACGGCTGACGAGCTGGGGGACACCACCACCACCATCGAGGAAGCGGCGGTAGACGGCAGCGGCATGGAAATCATCTTCAACGTCAAATACCTGACTGACGTGCTGAATGTGCTCGATACTCCGCAGGTGGCGCTGGAACTGAACTCACCGCAGTCGCCGGGCGTTATCCGCCCTGTAGGCGAGCGTGGTGAGCAGTACACCTACGTCATCATGCCCATGCACAATACGCGCTAGCGCGTTGAAGAGGCCTGTGGCGCGAAGGCGGAGCCAGGCGGCTGCGCCGGTCTTCGCCACCGCGTCACAGGTTTTAGCGCGGCGGCGCTCTCCGCGGACCAGTATGGTCAGGACAGACCAGCGCCCTTGACGCGACCCTTGCCGACGGCTTTTTAGATGCCCAGCTCCCAGCGGGCGTCCTCGGTCATGCGCTCTGGCGTCCACATTGGCTCGAATGTCAGATCCACATCGCAGGCCTCGACGCCCGGCGTCTCCTTCGCCCGCTCCTGCACATCGGCCATTACTTCGCCCGCGACCGGGCAACCGATGGCGGTCAGCGTCATTGTCACGTTGACCTTGCCACCCTCGATCTTCAGCCCGTAGACCAGCCCCAGGTCCACGATATTGACCGGAATCTCGGGGTCGTAGACCTGGCGCAGCGCATCTAGCAAAGCCTCCACATTGACGCTCGTCTCGCCGCTGACTTCTACCTGCTCCGGGCCCTGCACGCTCTGGACGGTCTCCATCGAATACACCCCTGATCGCTATCTTTAAACCTCGCGCGTGTTCGCGCGTCTGTTCCATCTGTCTCGCGCCATAGGACAGCGCCACGTACAGAGTATACCGCGCCAGCGTCAGGCTTCCAGCGGCAGCGCAATCTCGCCCGCCGCCAGCCGTCGCTCAAGCTCGTCCAGCGCGGCGAGCAGCGCGGGTGTCATGGGCAGCCATTCGCGTGTCGCGCGCAGCTCCTCCAGGGAGAAGAAGCGACCGCCATCCGTCTCGGTGGAATGGTAGCGGAATGGGCCATCATGGCGCGCGATATAAAGCGCCGTCAGTTCCGTCTCGTACGACGAGCGCACAAGCGCAACGCCCAAACCGCGCAGCGGCGGCGCGACACCCAACTCCTCGATAATCTCGCGGCTGGCGGTGGCGTCGTAGGTCTCACCAGACCTCACATGGCCTGAAGCGGAAGCGCAGTAGTAGCCGGGGAACAGATCCTTGCGAGCCGAGCGGAGTTGCAGCAGGATGCGCCCGGCGCTATCTGTCACGAGAATCTGTACGCTCCGGTGGATCAGCGATGGATCGTGATGCGCGTCGCCACGCCGCACCGTCCCGATGACGTTATCGCGCTCATCTACCAGATCGAACAGCTCATCAGGATTATCCGGCGGGACGCCGCCACCAGCGGGAACGGCTGTCATGCGGGCTCCTCCTCGTCTGGCTCTACTCCACCCGCCGCTTCATCCTCCGGCGTCTCGCCTAGCGCGTAGCGCTCGATCGCCCGCGCCGCGCCATCCTCCGCGTTCGAGGCGGTCGCCACATCCGCCGCCGCGCGCACGTGTGGCGCCGCGTGGCCCATCGCCACACCCAGGCCCGCTGCGCGCAACATCGAAATGTCGTTCACCCCATCGCCAATCGCCATGGTCTCTTCCACCGGAACCCCCAGGTCAGCCGCCAGCCGGGTCAGCGCGGCGCCTTTGGATGCGCCCTGCGAGAAGACCGTTAGCTCGGCCACACCGTAACTGCCCATCGGCAGAATCTGCCACCCGGCGGGCAGCCCGGCTAAACTGTCAGCCACCGTGCCCAGCGTCTCCAGCGGTCCAAACGATACCAGCCTCAGCGGCTTCCGGGTTCCAGTCAGCAGCGCATCGAGCGGGCGGTATCGCACCTGTCTGGAGAACATCGCGAGGTAGGGTTCCATCCACTCGCCATGCGGCGTCTCAGCCGTGGCGACCATGCGCTCACCCGCGGCCAGGCTGTACTGCGCCACGACACGCAAGCCATTCGCCGCGATGCGTGTGGCCGCCTCCCGCGCGACATCGGCAGCCAGCGGATCAACGGCCTCAACAGCGCCACCAGGGAACGTGCGGCGCAGAGCGCCATCATAGAGAATCAGCGAACGCGCGGCCCCCAGCGCGCGAGCGACGGGCTCGGCGCCCGTCCAGCGGCGCGCGGTGGCCAGGGCCAGCGTGACGCCACGCTCGTGGGCGAGCCGCGCCGCGCGCAGCATGCGCGGCGACAGCTCACCCTCAGGGGTCAGGATGGTGCCATCCACATCCGTCACGATCAGCCGGTATCCGCTCACCGACCACGCTCACTTTCCATCCGTCCCGCTTCCCGGCGCCTCATGACAGCCATTGCGATGAAGTACACCACCAGCCCGGCCGCCAGCGCGCCTGTCACGATAAACAGCGCGCTATCCACCAGTCCGCGCGTCTGGATGAACGCCGCGGCTCCGGGGCCGCAACAAATCAACGAGGATCTGTTTTGGGATGCGGTCCAGCGCAGGGACCGGTCCTGGGATGGCAAGTTCTACGTGGGAGTGATGACTACAGGTGTGTACTGCCGGCCCTCCTGTTCGGGCAGGCCGATGCGCAAGAACGTGCGCTTTTTTCTTTCAGCGGCGGAAGCCGAGCGCGCGAAACTGCGGCCCTGTCTGCGTTGCCGCCCGGCCGGCTTCGATGAGCCCG
>JAKAIY010000107.1 GCA_021814145.1 Chloroflexota bacterium | reverse complement strand
TCCTCAAAGGAGAGGGGCCGCGCGGCAGGCGTGTCGCGTTGGGGTAAGCGATCTTGCCCCTGCGCCGCATCGCCCGCCCCAGGCCTTCCCCTCTGAGGGGAAGGTGGCCAAAGGCCGGATGGGGTCCGTCCCACCCCCTGCCCCCTCTCCTCAAAGGAGAGGGGGCGCGTGGCAGGCGTGTCGCGTTGGGGCAAGCGATCTTGCCCCTGCGCCGCATCGCCCGCCCGGAGCCTTCCCCTCTGAGGGGAAGGTGGCCAAAGGCCGGATGGGGTCGCCCGTTCCAGCATGCGGGCGTCAGGAGGAGGCTGACGCATGACGAATGGGATCATACGCACGGGCAATCAGACTGACCCGGTGAAGACGGAGCGCGCTCGCCAGTTGCGCAAGGATATGACACGCGCCGAACGGGTCCTCTGGGCGTCATTGCGTGGCAAGCGCTTCCAGGGGCTTCGATTTCGCCGGCAGGAGCCAATCGCGGGCTTCATCGTGGATTTCGTCTGCGTTGCGCGACGGTTGGTGATCGAGTTGGATGGGGCGGCGCACAAAGAGACCCAGGCGTACGACGAGGAGCGCGACGCGATCCTTAGGTCACGTGGATTGACTGTTCTCCGCCTGACCAATGACGAAATTGAGCGCAATCTGGCCGTGGCGCTGGAGCGCATCGCCGCGGCATGTGACACGCCTGCCGCGGGCCTTCCCCTGTGAGGGGAAGGCTACGCCGCAGGCCGGATGGGGTCCGCGCCCGCGCACCCCTCGTTTGACACCCCGCCAGCCGCGCGCATAGAATGCCGTGAGCCTTGAGATGGGCTGATGGAGCGATGGCGCGCCATCGCGGCGCGGCGACCCACGAGGCGGGGGCGCGTTCCCCGGCCTCGTTTTCTGTGTGGGCGCGCGCGCCGCGAGCCGCCATCGGGACGTGATTGGGAAAGAAGAGCAGTGTATGGACGAGAAGCCGACCCCGGAAAAGGACCGCATGCAGGACATCGTCTCGATGGCCAAGCGGCGGGGATACATCTTTCCCAGCAGCGAGATTTATGGTGGACTGAACGCCGTCTTTGACTACGGCCCCCTTGGCGTGGAGCTGAAGAACAACGTCAAGCGCGCGTGGTGGGACGCCATGACCCGCATGCGCGACGATGTCGTCGGGCTGGACGCCAGCATCCTGATGGCGCGCCGCGTCTGGCAGGCCTCCGGACATGAGGAGGTCTTCACTGACCCGCTGGTGGACTGCAAGAGCTGCAAGGGCCGCTTCCGCGCCGATCACGTCATCGAGCAGCTGGGCAGCCTGGATGTCTGCCCCAACTGCGGCGCGCGCGGCACGCTGACCGAGCCGCGCCCGTTTAACCTGATGTTCAAGACCTACATGGGGCCAGTGGAAGAGGACGCCGACCTGATCTACCTGCGTCCCGAGACGGCCCAGGGCATCTACGTCAACTTCCTCAACACCCAGACGGCGATGCGCAAGCGGCTGCCCTTCGGTATCGCGCAGATCGGCAAGGCCTTCCGCAACGAGATCAGCCCGGGCAACTTCACCTATCGCATGCGCGAGTTCGAGCAGATGGAGATGCAGTTCTTCATCCCGCCCGAACAGGAAGAGCGGTGGTTCAACTACTGGAAAGAGCAGCGGCGCCAGTGGTATCTGGACCTGGGGATGACCCCCACGCGGCTCGCCTGGCACGAGCACACCAAAGAAGAGCTGGCGCACTACGCCCGCGCGGCGGTGGACATCTACTATGAGTTCCCCTTCGGCAGCCGCGAGATCGAGGGCATCCACGACCGCACTGACTGGGACCTGCGCCGTCACACCGAATACAGCGGCAAAGACATGTCGTACTACGACGACCTGGAGAAGCGCCGCTACATCCCGTACATCATCGAGACGTCCGTCGGCGCCGACCGCTCGACGCTGGCCTTCCTCTGCGACGCCTACGACGAGGAGGAGGTCAACGGCGAGACGCGCGTCGTGCTGCGCCTGAGTCACCGCCTCGCGCCTGTCAAGGTGGCCGTGATGCCGCTCTCGCGCAAGGAGAACCTGGTCGCGCTGGCGCACAAGGTCCATGACAGCGTGCGCACGCTCGGCCTGACGCAGTACGATGACACCGGCGGCAACATCGGCAAGCGCTACCGCCGCCAGGACGAGATCGGCACGCCCTACTGCGTCACCGTGGACTTCGAGAGCCTCGAAGACAACGCGGTCACCATTCGCGAGCGCGACAGTATGGAGCAGCGCCGCGTGCCAATCGCCGACCTGCGCGCCATCCTGGCCGAAGACCTGGCGAAGTAAGCGGGCGGTTCTGGCCGCCGTTGGATCGCATTTTGTGTAACCTCGTGTCATGTGCTCCGCTTTCGCCGGGGAACAGAGATGAGCCACCGGGTCATCACGTCAGTGGCTCATCCCCCGGCCTGTGGCTGGGCATGAGAGGGGACAGGAGGGCCAACCCGATGAGCCTGGACGAAGCGTTGAGCATGTTCGCTGAGGGGGCGCAGGACCTCGCCAGCGCCGGCCTCTCTAACGCCAGCGGCATGCATTACAACGCCGCCGATCTCGCCAACCACGCGGCGGAGATGACCCTTCAGGCGCTCTACGCCCTGGACCACGATTCCCGCGCGCCCTACGACCACAACCTGCGCGCGCTGGGCGAGCTGGTCGGCGCGCCGGAAGACATCCTCGCCGACCTCGACGCGCTCACCCCCTACCATCCCAGCGTCTTTCTGGAGAAGGTCGAGGTGGAAAACGCCGATGACGAGGTTGGCGACACAGCGGACGCCCTGCTGCAGGCCGCGCGCCGCGTGTTGAAGTGGGCGCGGCCCAGGCTGCTGGCGTAGGACCGCGAGCGGGCGCGGGGCAGACACCGGGCGAGGGAGGTATGCCGGGCGGTTGAAACCACGCCTCAAGGCCCTGCCGGGCCACAACGTCCGCCTGCGCGGACGCTCGCCTGCCGCCACTGTGGGAGATCCACGCCATGACTCACGAACCATCCCACGGGCAGCGCATCATCTCGCTGCTGCCGAGCGCGACCGAGATCCTCTTCGCGCTGGGCCTGGATGATGAGGTGCGCGCCGTCACGCATGAGTGCGACTATCCCGCCGCCGCGCTGGGCAAGCCGCGCATCACGCGCAGCCTGCTCGCGCCGGGCATGAGCAGCGGCGAGATTGACGCCGCCGTGCGCGGGCAGCTGGCCGCCGACGCCCACAGCCTCTACACGATTGACCGCGCGTTGCTGGCGGCGATTGACCCGACGCTGATCGTCACCCAGCGGCTGTGCGAGGTCTGCGCCGTCGCGTATGACGAGGTGCTGGAGGCCGTGCGCTCGCTGCCGCGCCGCCCGCGAGTCATCAACCTGGAGCCAGAGCGGCTGGAGGATGTCCTGCGCGACATCGGGACGGTCGGCGCCGCGACGGGGCGTGACGCGGAGGCCGCCGCGCTCGTCGCCAGCCTGCGGAAGCGTGTCGAGCGGGTGCGCGAGACGGCGGCGAACGCCACGACCCGCCCGCGCGTCGCCTTCATCGAGTGGCTGGACCCCATCTTCTGTGGCGGCCACTGGAACCCGGAGCTGATCGAAATCGCGGGCGGCGTGGACAATATCGGGCGGCCCGGCGCGCGCTCGGAGCAGGTCGCGTGGGAGCGCATCGTCGCGGACCAGCCGGAGGTGATGGTGGTCGCCGCCTGTGGCTTCACCGAGGAGCGCTCGCGCCAGGATGAGCCGCTGCTGCGCGCGCTGCCCGGCTTCGCGGACCTGCCCTGCGCCCGCGCGGGCCGCGTCCACTTCGTGGATGGCGCCGCCTACTTCAGCCGCCCAGGCCCGCGCCTGGTGGATAGCCTGGAGCTGCTCGCCCGCCTCATTCACCCGGACCTTTTTCCCGCCTGAACGTTCGCTGAAGCCTGTCGCGCCCCAATCGCCGGGAACGGCGTCGAACCCCCGCCATCGCGCCCGCGCGTCGTGGCGCGATGTGTGATGGAGACGATAGTCAAGCGATCTCTTACGAGATAAGCTATACTCGCATTGACACCGGCTGCCGGACGGTCCGGCGCCAAGAAGCCGGGGTTGTTATCTCTTAAGAGAGGCGGTTATCATGGGCGCGATGGCTCACATTATCGGCACGCTCTTCCGCGCGATTGTCCGTATCTTCTTTGTCGCCATCCTGTGTGGCATCGTTGGCGCCGGGGTCACGCTGCTCCTGGTCTATTCAAACTCTGGTGGACACTGGCCGCCATCGCTGCTGGGCGAAATCGCCACCATCGCGGTCGGCGTCCTGTCGCTCTACGCTGGTGGCGCCACAGTGCTGATGGTTGAGGCGGTCAAGGCGGCGCAGGCGGCTGTCAAGAACATCGAGCAGGAGGCTGGCTCGGCGTTCAAAGACGCTGACAAGGTCGTCCAGGAGATTGAGAAGCACATCTAGCGCCCGGCTTTTCAGCTCCCGCGACCCCCCCGGCGCGCCCGATCAGGAGCGCGCCGGGGGCTTTTTCCTGGCTTCCACGCTGGCCCATCCCTGTTCACGTCAGGTCGCCACGGCTCCACAGGAGCCAGCGACCCAGGCGGGATATGGCGTCAGTCGCCGTCGCCGCCTTCGCCGGATCTGGGTGGCGGCCCAGTATAGACCGATCCCTGGACGGTTCCGGTCACCGTATTGTCGCTGTTGATGGTCAGATTGATGAGCAGGTCCATCGAGGAGCCAGCGCCGCTGACGGGACTGAGCGCCCCCTCAAGCTGCCAGGTGTTCCCGCTGCTATTCAGGTTGGTGAGCTGTCCCCGGTAGCTGGGCGCGTTCCAGTTCTGGCCTACCAGCGCCTGCGTGGCGGAGACCAGCAGTGTGCCATCAGGCTCCTGCGTTCCCACCAGTTGGACCTCCATGACCCCCTGGGCGCCCCCTTGCATCGTCGCCGTGACGGTCAGGGTCGTCTGGCCGCGCGCGTCTGGCCCCTGCTCACGCAGCGAGCCAGTCACGGAGGCCTGGAATGGCAGGGTCAGCGGCTTCGCTGGCGGCGATGGCGTCGCGGTTGGCGCGCTGGTGGAGTTCGCGGCGGTCTTGCCCGTCGCTGAAGCCAGCGCCACACGCTGGCCAGAGCCATTCCCGCCGTTGGCGATGGCGTTCCAGCCCGGCCGCATCGGCCCAATCACCGTCAGCACGACGCCCACGAACAGGCCCGCGCCGGTTATCCCCACCCAGACGGGATGCCGCCGCTGCTGCTGGCTGGCGGGCGCGAGCAGCCGTATCCAGAGCAGCGCCGCGACCAGCAGCCCGCTCACGCTGTAGACCAGGACCGCCCAGAAGGTCTGCGTATCGCTGCCCATCGTCAGCCCGTGTATCGTCACCAGCGCGAAGACCACCAGGGTCAGCGCGTGCAGGCGCCGCCACCACTCATAGCCCAGATAGGGCCGCAGCCACACGCTGGCCGCCATCGCCAGCCCCAGATACAGCCCGATGATGCCGAACGCCATCCAGATCGGGCGGTAGTGGCTGATGAACGGGATAAAGACTTCCGCGAATCCGAACGCGGTGAAAGGGTCCAGCCAGACCGCCAGCACGTGGATGATCGTGAAGACGAGGCTCAGCAGCGTGACGAAGTTGTGAAGCTCGCTGTTGATGAGGCGCGGCCACCACGGCGCCTGCCAGCGCATCGAGAGCGCCAGCCCCAGCGCCACGGCAAGCGTCAGCAATCCGTAGGCGACGAAGCCGCCAGCCCGGGCGATGTCCCAGGTTACTTGCCCCCAGACGCTCATCCGCGTTCCCCTTGTCCCGGCGACGCCACGCGGTTTTCCAGCGGACGCATCGCCTCGCGCGGCCACGCGCCCGCCGTGCGCCATGCGCCATCGTCGCGGGCCAGCAGCGCCGCCAGCCCGATCTTCTCGATAAACTCCACGCCACGCTCCTCGCCAAGAATCAGCGCCGTCTTGGCCGCCACTTCCGCCCGCGCGCAGGAACCCGCCGCCGCCGTTACCGACCACAGCCCCGATCGCGCCGGATCACCAGTGCGCGGATCTATCAGATGGTGGCGCTCGACTTCGCCCTGGCGCCAGCGACGCCGCTCCACACCAGAAGTCGCCAGCGCGCCGCGCTCCAGCCCGATCGCCCAGGCGTGACCATTGCCTGGGAGCGCCACCGTCCAGCGCGCCTCGCCCTCCGGCAGACCGCGCACGGCCAGATCGCCGCCCGCGTTGACCAGCGCCGGGGTGACGCCCACCGCCTCCAGCGCATCGAGCGCCGCGTCCACCGCCATGCCCTTGCCAATGCCGCCGAAGTCCAGCCCTACCCCGCGCGGCAGCCGGGCCATGCGCCGCGCCTCGTCCAGACGAATCGCGCGCCACGCGCCCGTCGCCGCTGGCTCCTCATAGATCGCCGCCGGGATCCACGCTCCGAGTCGCTCGAAGCTGCGATCATAGCCGATCTGGATCATGCGCTCGCGCAGCGTCGGGTCGAAGACGCCCTGGGTCGCTCGCGCGGCGTCCAGCGCGGTCGCCAGCGCGCGGTAGAGCAGCGGGCTCAGCTTCACGTAGCGGCCGTCGCTGGCGCTCAGGCGGGAGACCTCGCTCTCGGGCCGGAAGCGGCTTAGCGTCTGCTCCCATTCCTCGAACAGCCCGCGCGTGAGGCGCGCCGCGTCAGCCATCCGTTGTTGTGGCGCGAGGACCACGACCGTGGTTCCCATCGCATGGAATGACGCCTGGCCCAGCCCGCGCGGTGGCCGATACAGGGATTCCGTCATGCTGGCTCTCTCCGCGCAACCATGCCGCGCGCGCCCATCACGATACCGACGTATTCGACGCCGGCGCCTGTGAGCTGGGCGGGCCGATGCCGAAGCCGCTGCTGGGCGGGCTTGAATTGAAGAACCCGCCACCATCATCGTTGGTGGGCGCCGTCGCGACCGGCCCCGTCTGTGATCCCTGGGACCCGCTGGAAGACTGGGTCGCGGCGCTGGAGCGCGAGGTCACGCCCGTGACATGGGACACCGCCAGCGCCGCGAACATGCCGAACGCGATCACCGAACCCGCCACCAGCGTCGTCTTCAGCCGCGAGAGCAGGTCGAGCGCGTCGGCGCGCGACATGCGCCCCGGCGAGGGCTGCTCCGGCTCCGCGACGGGAAACCCCGGCATGGCGGGCATCATTGTCGAAGTGAAGGGATGGGAAGCTGGTGGGGAGTAAGGTGGTGGGTACGCCTCCGAAGGCGTGGCGTCCGCCCGTTCTGCGGACGGCGCGGGAATTGGAGGCTCTGTCCCGTCAGGCGCTGGCTGAGACTGGTCCTGCGCATCCATCTGCGGCCCTCCTGGAAACATGATGACGCGGCGCCAGAGTACGCGCTTACTGGTGAGCATACCGTGTGGCGCTGTGAGAAACGTGATAGCAGTCTTAAGATTTTCTCATGCCCGGCTGCTCGCGCTCACACCCGTGAGGTGGATGGCGGCGTGGAGCCCGCCTCGCTGGTCTCGGCTGGCTCCTCAGGGAGTGGCGCGCTGTCCACTGGCCCGATTTCCAGCCCATCTTCCTCTTCGTCCTCTTCGTCCTCTGTGAGCGTTGATGCGCGCTCCGGCAGTGAGATCGTGAAGACACTGCCTTCGCCTGGCGCGCTGCGCACGGTGATCTCACCCTCGTGGGCGTTGACGATCCAGCGCGCCATCGCCAGGCCCAGCCCCGCGCCACTGTGATCGCCGCCGTCGTGATGCCCCTCCACGCGATAGAACGCCTCGAAGATGCGCGACTGATGCTCCGGCGCGATGCCCACGCCGGTGTCGCCGACCACCAGCTGCGCCAGCGGTCGCCGCCGCGCCAGCAGTGATCCCCGCGTCTGGCGTGTCTCGATCCAGATCATTCCGCCGGCCGGTGTGTAGCGCGTAGCGTTCTCCAGCAGGATCAGCAGGAGCTGCCGGAGCCGGTCGCGGTCACCATCCACCCAGACCGCTTCGCGCTCGCCGCGCATCTCCAGGCGCAGGTCGCGCGCTTTCGCCGCTGGCTGGATGATTCCGTCCACCTCGCGCGCCAGCTCGGCCACATCCACCGGCT
Organism: Chloroflexota bacterium; assembly: GCA_021814145.1. Taxonomy (GTDB): domain Bacteria; phylum Chloroflexota; class Ktedonobacteria; order Ktedonobacterales; family JADMIN01; genus JAKAIY01. Next base: position 6,234 of record JAKAIY010000107.1, on the reverse strand, counting down.
CCCAGGCGATGCCGCGGTGGTCCGCCTGGTCGCGCGCGATCAGCAGCAGGTCGCGCACCAGGCGCGTCATGTAATCCACCTCGTTGAGCGTATCGCGCAGGTCCTCCTCGGAGGTCGCCAGGACGGCGCCCGGAGCCGCGGTTATCCCCGATTCACCGCTTCCCGCGCGTTGCAGCCGCCGCATGACCAGCTCCAGCTGTGAGCGGACAAAGGCCAGCGGCGTGCGCAGCTCATGGGACGCGGCGGCGGCGAACTGGCGCTGGCGCTCATACGCCTGGCGCATCGGCAGCAGCGCGCGGTCCGCCAGATAGATGCTGGCGGCCGCTGTCAGCGCCAGCATGCCCACGCCCACCAGGAAGAGCCGCAGCGCCAGGTCACGCAGCTGTTGCTCCATGAACGCCAGCGACTGCCCTACCTGGAGCGCGCCGACGAGCTGGCCATGGTAGAAGAGTGGCACGGTAAGTAGGCGGTATTCATGGCCCTCGTATGTCGCCGTCACCGGCGCTCCGGCCTGCCCGCTGGCCATCACCGGGAGCGCGGCGGCCATATCAGGCAGCCCCACGCTGCTGACTCCAGCGGGGTCCATAACCAGCGTGCCGTCGCTGGCGATGACCAGCGTGAACACATTGGGGCTATTGGGCTCGTAGCGCTCGTTCTCCTGGTCCGGCCCCTGGCCTTCACCCAGGTTGGGGAGCGCGAACGACCGGCCAGAGGTCATGCTCGCGACAGCCGCGTCAGCGTAAATGTCGTTATCCAGCCGTGAGCGATTCTCCAGGTTCTGGTCCACCTGCTGCCGCAGCGCCTGCGACTCGGCGGCGTAGACGGCGACCGCCATCACCAGCAGGATCGCCGAGACGACGCCCAGATTGAGCAGCAGCAGCCGGCGGCGGGTCGCCTCATAGGGAGCGTCGGAGGCGCGCCGCAGGCCCAGGCGCCGCGCCACGCTGGCGAGCCACGCCGTTATCACTTCCCAGCCCCGCGCCGCTTCAGCGCGCATGCGTCGCAGCCGCTCACGCATCAGTCGCCGCCTTTCCGGGGCGCGCGCAGCGTATAGCCAACGCCGCGCACCGTATGGATCAGCTTCTCCCGCTCGTCGCGGTCAATCTTCTCGCGCAGGTAGTGGATATAGGTGTCCAGCACGTTGCTGCCCGCTTCGGTGCCATCCGGCCAGACCCGCTCGGAAAGCTGGCGGCGCGTCAGCACACAGTCGGCGTTGCGCGCCATGAATTCCAGCAGGGCGAACTCGCGCGCCGTGAGCGTAATCAGCCGGTTGCCGCGATAGACCTCGCGCCGCAGCAGATCAATGCTCAGATTAGCGACATCGAGCGTGGTGGCGCTCGCCGCCGCGTCAAACTGCCGCCCGCGCCGCGCCAGCGCGCGCAGCCGCGCCAGCAATTCCTCGAACGGGAACGGCTTGGTCAGGTAGTCATCAGCGCCCGCGTCGAGTCCAGCGACCTTGTCTTCCGTCTGGTCCAGCGCCGTCAGCAGCAGGACAGGCAGTTTGACGCCCGCCTTGCGCAGATCGCGGCAAAGGGTGATTCCATCACGCCTGGGCAGCATGACATCCAGGATGAGCACATCAAAATCGTCCGGCGCTTCCATGACCCGCTCATAGGCCATATCGCCATCAAACGCCGTTTCGACGATATACCCCTCGTCTTGTAGATTGCGCTGGTAGCTGCGCGCCAGCCGCAGCTCGTCTTCCACCAGGAGAATGCGCATGGGCTATGAGTCTTTCGTAATCTTGGCGCCGGCGCGCCATCGCGTGGCCCGCGCCAGAGCCGGACATCCTGGAGCTAGTATATCATGAGGGGCGGCGCGCCAACCCGCATGGTTTCAGGGCTGGCGCGACACCACGCATGAGAGGTTTCTCATCATTCCCCCATGCTGCTCTCAGCCAAAAGGTGTAGGGTATCCGATGGCTTGCCCACGGCCATGCGCCAGGCGGGCGCTGAACACACCGTCCCATTCGGTCTACGGACTGACGTCTGATTAGAGTGGAGATTGATGAAACAGCAGGTCCAGCGGACGCGCAAGATCGAGCCAGCGCGCCGCCCTGATCCAGTCGAGCCACCGCCTGCCGCGCCCAGAAGCGCCGTTCGGCATCCTGAGCAGGAGCTCCAGGCCACCCCGTCCGTCTGGGACTGGCGGCGCGCGGCCAGCGCCATGATTCCCGCATGGGTGTTCGCGCCCCTGCGCCTTTTCCTCGGCGTCACCTTCGTCTACGCCGGTATCCAGAAACTCACTGATCCGCAGTTCTTCAACCCTGGCAAGCCCCTCTATATCGGCAAGCAGATCCAGGCGTTCGCCACCGGTTCGCCAATTCACGGCCTGCTTATCAACGGCGTCCTCCCCCACGCTGCGTTCTGGGGCGGGGTGATCGCCTGGGGCGAGATCGCGATTGGCCTGGGCGCGCTGCTGGGACTCCTGCTGCGCCCCGCCTCGTTCTTCGGGCTGCTGCTCAGCCTGATCTTCTTTCTCTCCGCTTCGTGGCGTGTCCGCCCCTATTTCTACGGCGCGGATATCGTCTTTGTCTTCGCCTGGATCACGCTGCTGCTGGCTGGCCCTATGGCCGGCGCGTTGCCCGCGCTCGATATCTGGCTGGCGCCCGCGCTGCTCAGGCGCGCGCCCGCCGCGCGACGTGAACGGGTGGCCTGCGCGCTGAATCGCGTGCTTGGCGTTTCGACCGAGCAGCCCGCCGCGCCCGCCGTGAGCGATGAGCGACCCGCCGCGCCCGCCGTTCGAAGCAGGGGCGGGACTCGCGCGGCGCAGCGCGCCCGCTACGCGCAGGCGTCCGCGACCCGCCGCGAGTTCATCAGGGGCGCGCTAGTGGGTGGCGGCGTGATGCTGGTCGCGAGCTGGCTGTGGGGTGTCACGCATCCCGCGCCGGCTGCGGCGGGAAATGGCTCAACGGGTGGAACTGGCTCGGCAGGCGGCTCGGCAGGCGGCTCCACAGCGAGCGGCGCGTCTGGCGGGTCGGGCGAGATTGCGCTGGTGAAGGACGTGCCAGTGAACTCTTCCGCTTCGTTCACCATTCCCAGCAATGGCGATCCCGGCGTGCTGGTGCACCTGGAAAGTGGCAAGTTTGTCGCGTTTGACGCTACCTGCACCCACGCGGGCTGCCCGGTGTCCTATGATCCATCGAGTCAGCTGCTGCTCTGCCCCTGCCACGGCGCGGCGTTCAATCCCGCCCAGGACGCCGCTGTCGTCCAGGGTCCGGCGCCTAGCCCGCTGACCGCCGTTCCCGTGACGGTTGACCAGAGCACAGGCGCCATCACGTTAAGTCAGTGAGCAGTAGAGCAGAGGCATGAGACGCGATGGAGCGCTCATCCATGCCCTGCCGCGCTCCGCCGCCCGCTCGCGGGTGTGTGAAGGATGTATCTGAAGCGTTTCCAGAGAAAGTCGAAGTTGGTTATGCCTCCTATTCGCCCGGTCGAGTTGCACCCCATCATCATTCACTTTCCTATCGCGTTGCTGTTGACGAGTGTGGCGCTCGATTTCCTGGCGATCTTCTTCCGCCGCTGGGGTCTCGCGGACGCCGCGACGTGGTTGCTGGTCTTTGGCGTGCCGAGCGCCGCGTTCGCGCTGCTCTCCGGCTGGGTAAGCGAAAAGTACATCACAGTCGGCACAGCGGGACAGCTCCTGCATTACCACAAAATCGCCGCTGTCTCCGCCTCAGGCCTTTTTGGCCTGTTGCTCGTGATACGCCTTGTCTGGCTGGCGCCGCGGATCTTCCCCGCCGTCGTCGCCTTCATTCCCGCAACGCGGGCCCTCATGGCAGACGCTGACCGCGCGCTGCGAATCGCGCTGCCCCGCCTGTACGAGCCCAAGCTGCCGCGCATCGTCGTCGTTCTCTACATGTTCCTCAGCGTGGTCGCCGTGATTCTGCTGGGCATTACGGGCTACCTGGGCGGCGCGCTGGTCTATGACCACGGTGTCGCGACCTCCTCCGGCCTGATTCCCGCCCTGCTCACCGCGCTATAGTCTATCCCTGGGGAATGGGGGAAGGATTGCGTGTGTCCGCGCGCGCGGCGCTGGCGTCAGAAGCCTGGAAACGCGGAGGGGAAACATGATCGCGCGCCTCCGCCAGCGGAACGATATCACCGCATGCGTCCGCTTGCTGGCCAGCGTTCACGCCACGGATGGCTATCCTACGCGCTGGCCCGCTGACTCTTCCAGCTGGCTGACGCCGGATACCTTGCTTGGCCATATCGCGCTCTGCGGCGTCAGGGGAGATTCCGCCGCTTCTGGATGGGCCGTGGCGTCTGGCCTCCCGCCAGAGCGTATGGCGGAAGTCGCGCGGCTATTCGTCGCGCCAGACGCGCGTGGCCAGGGTATTGGCGCGACCCTGCTGGAGACAGCGCGCTCGGAGGCTGATAGTCGAGGTTTGCGACCAGTCCTCAAAGTTCTTGAGCGCGACCGGAGCGCGATTGCGCTGTATGAGCGCCTGGGATGGCGCCGTGTCGCGACCATTCGGGCGCCGTGGGTTGTCGCGCGCGACAACGAGGCGCTGCTCCATTTCTATCTTGCGCCGGAGTGAAAGAGCCCCGGTCAAGGCCGCCTCAGGCGAACGGAGAGGCGCATCGGGAGCGCCCACATCGTCGTCCTGGCGGGTTTTAACGCCTCTTGGGCCACTAACCGCCGCGAGCGCGCAGCCCCAGGCCACGCGCTCGCTGGCCGTATCGCCCCGCCTTGCCGGTGGCGCTTCCATCACCGACAATTCCCTCACGGCTTGCCATGCCCGGCTCGCGGCGCCGGAGGCGGGGGCGGCGACTGGGGCGCGGCTGATTTCCGCAGCGCTGGCGCTGGATGTGAAGGAGGGAGCGGCGGGACAGGCTGATTGGCCCCAGACTCCGGCTTTTTGCTGGGCCCTGGTTGTATCTTGGCTAACCGCCGGGGCCGAGGAGCGGGCTGTGGGACTATTCGCGGCGATGACGCTGGGTGAGAAGGAGGCGCTTTGGGATGGCGCGGTGGGTTTGAGGGTTTAACTGTTGGCTGGCGCTTGGCTGGAGCCTGGCTGGCAGTGGCAGTGGCTGGTGGCGTCTGGATCGTAGGGCTGGCTACCGGGGCCGAAGGCCGGGCCGCGGCGGCGCCCAGTAATGATGGCGCCGGGCTTGAACTTGGAGGCGGCGCTACTGGGCGGAGCGGAGGACCCTGGCTCCAGCCTGACGCTCCTTGCGTCGTCGTCCCGTTCGCCGGCGACGATGGCGTCCTGGGCGTAGGGCTGACCGTTGGGGCGATGGCCAGGCTCTGGAACCCGCCAGCGGCGATGGCGCTGGGCCTGAACGGCGCGCCGCCGGGCAGGTTGATAGGCTCGGGCGTCAGCCTGGTGGTTGTCGTGCCGTCACCCAACTGGCCGTATTCGTTGTCCCCCCAGGCGTAGAGCTGGCCGCCGGGGCCAATGGCCAGGCTGTGGTGGGCGCCCGCGGCGATGGCGCTCACCGAGAAGGGAACGCCGTTGGACAGCATGATAGGCTCAGGCGCCGGGCTATTGGTCGTTGTGCCATCGCCTAGCTGGCCGTAGGTGTTGGCGCCCCATGCGTAAAGCTGGCCACTGGAGCTAATAGCCAGGCTGTGGCTTCCGCCATCGCCGCCACCCGCCGCGATGGCGCTCACCGTGAAGGGGATATAGTCAACCAGCGTGACGAGCGTGGGCGTTGGTCTGGTCGTCGTTGTGCCATCGCCTAGCTGGCCGTATTCGTTGTCTCCCCAGGCGTAGAGCTGGCTGTCGGGGCCAACGGCCAGACTGTAATCTGGCCCTGCGGCGATGGCGCTCACGGTGAATGGCGCGCCGTTGGGTAACGTGATGGGCCTGGGCGTCGGGCTGTTGGTCGTCGTTGTGCCGTCACCCAGCTGGCCGTATTCGTTGGCGCCCCAGGCGTAGGGCTGGCCGCCAAGGCCAATGGCCAGATTGTGGCTGGCGCCTGCGGCGATGGCTGTGGGTATGAAGTGGGCGCCATTAGGCAGTGTCATGGCCGTTGGCGCCGGGCTGCTCGTCGTCGCGCCGCCGCCCGGTTGGCTGTAGGAGTTATAACCCCAGGCGTAGACTTGGCCTGTGGTCACGCTCGCGCCGTTCGTCGCGGTCTGGGCCGCGCCGAGTGGGGCGGCCTGGGCCGCGCGCGGCAGCGCGATCCGCGCTCCCGCCGCGAACAGGAGCGCCACAACGCCAAGCGCGTTGATCGTCCATGAGGGTCGCTGCCTCCTTATACTTGTCATAAATCATTGATCCTTCCT
>JAKAIY010000106.1 GCA_021814145.1 Chloroflexota bacterium | reverse complement strand
AGAAGGCCACCGGGCCGCCGTAGGATGGATTGCTGAAGTCGAAGAAGAGCGCGAGCGAGAGCCAGACGATGGTGGCGGAGATCGCCATGCCAAGTTTGGTGGCCTCGACCGGGGCGTTCCAGAAAAGCTGCACGCCCAGCCAGATGATGCCAAAGGCGAGGACAACGCCCCAATGGATCGCGCCAGCCTGGATAATATCGAACGGCGTGGTGGGTCCCGCGAGATAGGCGGTCGAGAGGAAAGGCGCGACGATGGCGACGACAAAGAGCAGCGCCAGCAAGGCGCTTACGAGTGGCTTGGAACTGCGGGTGGACGACGGCATGACCACTGGTCCTTTCCGGTCCCGCGCGTCAGAGCTGTATACGCCTGGAAGCGCGCCGGATACAGGCCGCGTCACGGGAAGGATAATGGTGGCCGCGGCTTTACGACTCTGACGGGCGCATCGGGGTGAATCGCGGTGAACGCTTCTACCATTATGAGACGCGCCAGTCAGGCGCACGGTCGCGGTGGGCGCTCACCTGAACCATTGTAATGGGCGAGGCTGTGGAATGCAAGCGTCACAAGACCCATTCCAGAAGCGGCGCGAGCCATCTGGAGGGGCGCGTGATCCGCGCCGCCAGATGACTCGCTTTTCCTGAGGGGGTATACCACAATGGTGGGCGAAGCGTATACTCTTTGCGCTTCCCATCATCCGGGCGCCACATCTATGTGGGGAGCGCGAAGTACGGCGGCGTTGGAAAACGCTGGATGTGTTGCGGAGGTGATCCGTTATGAACGCATCGAATGGCTTCGACCGTTCGCTATCTGAAGCGACAGGCCCTAACGATGCTCCACCTGAGGAGCGGGCGCTGCTGTGCGGGGAGTGCGGCTTGCTATTCAGTCGCGCGGACATTCTGGATTTCTGCGACAATTGCGGCGCGCCCCGCTGCCGGTCGTGCGCGGCGCTCGCCAATGATGATACAGATGGGGTATACATCTGCTCGACCTGCGCCGACGCGCTCGACGCGCTCTGAGCCTGACACGCGGCAGGGGCGGATGGATCAGGCGCCGCGGCGTTCCATCTCGCGCGGGAGGTCTACGGTGAAGGTGGCGCCCGCTCCCGCCACGCTGGCGACGGAGATGGAGCCGCCATGCGCTTCGACGATCCACTGCGCCAGCGCCAGCCCCAGGCCGGCGCTCCCCTTGCGCGCGCCGCTGACCCGCCGCATGGCCTCAGAGCTGGGACGGTAGAACGGCTCGAAGACGTGCGGCAGGTCCGCGGCGGCGATGCCTACGCCTGTATCACGCGCCATCAGCTTGACGCCACCGCGCCGCGTTGGGTGGCGGCCAGTGGGCGCCCAGCCATGCGAGACGCTGACGGTGATGCGCGCCTCGCCACCGCTGGGTGTGTAGCGCACAGCGTTCTCCAGAAGGATCAGGACCAGCTCGCGCAGACGGTCGCGATCCCCCCAGACAGTCGCGGGCGCGTCGCTCCGCCTGTCCTCCTCGAAGACCAGCCGCACGTTTTGGGCGGCCGCCAGCGGTTCAACACGGGCGGCGACCTCACGGGCGACCGCGCGCATATCCACCACGCGCCAGTCGAGCGCGCGCTCGTCACGCTCGTCGCGGGCGAGCAGGAGGAGGTCGGAAACCAGCCGCGTCATGTAGTCCACTTCCTCGATGATCGCGCGGGCGTCGGCGGCGACCTCATCCTGACTTTCTTCTGGCGCGCTGGGGGCTTCCAGCGGATTGGCGCCCGCGCCTGGCTGGCCGGCCTCCGCGCTTCCGGCTAAAGCGGGAAGCGTGAGCCGCGCAGCGGGCGGCGGGGCGCAGGTGTGTCCGGCGAGCAGCTCCGCGAGGGAGCGGACAATGGCGAGCGGGGTGCGCAACTCGTGCGAGGCCCCACCGGCGAACTGGCGCTGGCGCTCGAAAGCCGCGCGGGCGGGGGCCAGCGCGCGATCGGTGAGAAAGACGCTGGAGGCCAGGATGAGCAGGGCGATGATGGTGTCGAGGATGACGAGCATGCTGACCAGATCGCGCATGTGCTGCGCATAGGCCACCAGCGACATGCCGCTCTGCACGGCTCCGACGACCTTGCCATCTTCAAGAACAGGCGCGGTATACAGGCGGAACTCGAACGCGCCATGCGTGACAGTGACGGTGGCGGCGCGTTGCGCGCCGCTCAGGACGGGACGCGCGGCGGCGATATTGGGCAAGCCGTAAGCCGCCACCTGGTCGTCGTCCTCAATGACGTTTCCCGATGGGCCGATGATGACGGAGAACAGGTTCGGGCTGCTAGCCTGGTAGGCGGCTTCAGGCTCGCCTGGGGCGAGCGCGTCGCCTTCGGGAAGGCCATGTTGCGCCTTGCCCATCGCTTCGGTTTTGAGCTGGCTGTCTACCTGGTCGAGGGCGACGCGCGCCTCAAAGGCATAGATCGCAAAGCTGATAATGACCAGGATGAGCGCGGCGATGATGGTATTGGAGACGACCAGCCGCAGGCGCAATCGCCGGAATGGGCCACCCACGCGCGGCTGGCGGAACAGGCCGCGGAGCCATCCCGGGCGGGCGTTGTCCGCCACGCCAGGCGCGGCGCCAGGCGATGGAGTTATCGCGGGGCCGCTCATCGTCGCGTTCCTTCCGCGCTTCGCTCCACGTCCGCTACGCCGCGCGCGCGCGAGCCGGCTGGATGGGCGGGCGCGCGCAAGGCGTAGCCCACCCCGCGCACGGTCTGGATCATCCGCCCGGAGCCAGAATCGCCGAGTTTGTCGCGCAGGTGGTGGATATAGGTATCCAGCACGTTGCTGCTGGCCTCGGTCCCCTCAGGCCAGACGCGCGCGGCGAGCTGGTCGCGGGAGAGCACGCGGTTGGCCTGCGCGGCGAGATATTCCAGCAGGGCGTATTCGCGTGGCGTCAGGGTAATCAGCCGGTCATCCAGATAGACTTCGCGCTGGAGCCGGTCAATGACCAGCGCGCCGGCGTGAATCTCGGCGGCGCCCGCGGTGGGATCGAATCCCGGCGCGCGGCGGGTGAGGGCGCGCAGCCGGGCAAGCAGTTCATCGAATGGGAACGGCTTGGTGAGGTAGTCGTCCGCGCCCGCGTCCAGGCCAGCGACCTTGTCGGCTGTCTGGTCGAGCGCGGTCAGCATCAGGATTGGCGTGCGGACGCCATCCCGGCGCAGCGCGCGGCAGAGCGCGATCCCGCTCTGGCCGGGCAGCAGGACATCCAGGATGATGACGTGCAGCTGGCGCGCGTCACGCCGCAGCGGCTCATGGGCGCTTTCGGCGTCAGGGTAGATCGTCACCTGATGCCCGGCGCGCTCCAGCTGCCGCTGATAGCCGCGCGCGAGCCGGGTGTCATCTTCAACGAGCGCGAGACGCATAAGACGCTCCTCCTTCAAACGCTTTTCCGCGGTCCCCCCATGCGGGCGTTGTAGCACATGCGGATGAGCGAATTTTCATCTTCGCGGAGATGGGCGCGCGGGCGCTATACTTTCGCTATGAAGGCGAAAAGGCGCCCGCGCGTGGCGGCGCGCCGCGAGATACGCGGAGAGGCGGACGGTCCATGGCGGAGACAGCTCCAGTTAAGGCGATGTTGAGCGTGGAGGAAGCGCGCGAGCGGGTGCTGGCGCGCTTCCAGCCGCTGGCGGCGGAGGAAGTTCCGCTGACGGAAGCGTTGGGGCGCGTGCTGGCGATAGACGCCGTCGCGCGCGAGGCGTCGCCGCCATTCGCCAATTCGGCGATGGATGGCTATGCGCTGCGCTCGCTGGATACACGCGCCGCGACGCCTGACACGCCGGTCAGCCTGCGGCTGGCGGGCGAGGTTCCGGCGGGGAACGTCTACGCGGGCGAAGTCGGGCCGGGCGAAGCGGTCCGCATTCTGACGGGCGCGCCTGTCCCAGCGGGCGCTGACGCGGTGATCCAGCAGGAGCTGGTCAGTGTGGCCGGTGACGCGGTGACGCTGGAGGCGCCGGTAGCGGTGGGGAATAACATCCGCGAGGCGGGCGAAGATGCGCGGCCAGGAACGCTGCTGGCGCGCGCCGGGACGGAGCTTGGCCCGGCGGAGATCGCGCTGCTGGCGTCGCTGGGGGTCTCGCCCGCGCGGGTGACACGGCGGCCACGGGTGGCGATCCTGGCGACGGGGAATGAGCTGGAGCGACTGGGCGAGCCGCTGCGCCCTGGCCAGATCTACGACAGCAACACCCCCTATCTGATCGCCGCTGTGACGCGAGCGGGGGCCACGCCAGTCTCGCTGGGTGTCGCGCGCGACCTTGAGGATGACCTGCGCGCGAAGCTCGGCGCGGCGCGTGGCTTCGATCTGTTGCTCACGTCAGGCGGTGTCTCGGTCGGCGATTACGATCTGGTGAAGCGGGTCCTGAGCGAGCGCGGCTCAATGACGTTCTGGCGCGTGCGTCTCAAGCCAGGCAAGCCGCTGGCGTTTGGCGCGCTGGACGGGACACCGCTGCTGGGGCTGCCGGGTAATCCGGTTTCCGCCGCCGTCACGTTCGAGTTGTTCGGGCGGCCCGCGATCCGGCGCATGCTGGGCGCGGCGCAGGTCGAGCGGCCCGAAGTGGAAGTGGTGTACGAGGGGCGCGACCTGCGCCGCGGAGACCGGCGGCAGTACGTGCGTGTGCGGCTCGCCTCGCGTGGGGGGCGGCTGGTGGCGCGCGATACCGGTGAGCAGGAGTCGCACCTGATCTCGTCACTTCAGGGGGCCACCGCGCTGCTGATCGCGCCGGAAGGCGAGGGCGTGATTCGCGCGGGTGAGCTGGCGCGCGCGCTGCTGCTCAATGACGCGCTGCCCTGGGAGGCATAGGGCCAGGGTCTTTCGATACGTCACGTCACGTCACAGCGAGTCCAGGTAGGCGGAAGGCTTTTCCCCGGAAACCAGGCGCGCGCCAGATGGGACGCGCGCGGTTATTGACGCATCACCGCTTTCTGCGGTACACTACGGTGCGTCATGTTCGCCGGTGTAGCTCAGTGGCAGAGCAACGGTTTCGTAAACCGTAGGTCGTCGGTTCGAGTCCGACCACCGGCTCCATAGTTCAAATTTCCCAGGTTCGCCCGGCGTCCTCTCCTGACTTGCGAACCGTCGCTCCGCTCCCCGACGAGATAGGCGGCCCCACAATCGCACCCATCCCCTGCGTGCGCGCCTGATCGTCGAGACGCCGCCACACGCGCGCTCAACCGGCCGCGCCCCCCGAGTCTGCCCGAATGGCGCCATTCCTTGAATCAGGCGGGCGGCGCCTGGGGAATGGCGGGCGCCTGCCAGGTCCGCAGGGCGCGCCGCAGCGCCAGCAGCTCCTTGAAGGCGCGGATGATGACTTGCGGGCGCGCGCCGGTGGGGCTGCCTTTCGTGCGCGGCAGGTGCGTCACAGGGAACTGGATCATCGGCACGCCCATGCGCTGGAACTTGACCAGGAACTCCGCGCTAACCGTCGCGCCTGTCGAGCGCAGGTCGCAGGCCCGGATCGCGCTGGTGGGGAACAGCTTGAACGCGCAGTCCACGTCGTGAACGCCGCGCAGGTTGATGAGCGCGCGCGTCGCCAGCTTCCAGCCCCAGGTGTTGACCTTGCGCATGAACCGGTCGCTGCGGCGCGCGCGGTAGCCAAGGACCGCCATGCCCGGCGTGTCACACTCGACACGCAGGAAGCGGATAATGTCGCGGATGTCGAACTGGCCGTCGCTATCCATGAAGAACAGCCACTCACCCTCGGCGCTGTCAAATCCCGCCCGCAGCGCGCCGCCATAGCCCCGGTTCGGGCGGTTGTGGACGCAGCGGACCGAGGCGTCAGACCGCGCGAGCGCGTCAGCGATGGCGCCAGTCTTGTCGAGGCTGCCATCGTCCACCACGATGATCTCGAAATTGGGGCAGACCGCCGCGAGCGTCGTGACGCAGGAGGCGACCGTCTCGGCGATCACCGCTTCCTCATTGAAGGCGGGCAGCGCCACGCTCAGGCGCGCGAGGGTGATGATCGTCGCGGGAGGCTCGTACGGCGCGGCAAGGCGGGCGAGCGACTCATCGCATGTTTGCTCCAGGAGCCGCGCCGCCGGCGCCTGCTCGGCCGCGCCCTGCCCCGCGCTATCATGCGCGCCGCGGTAGTCCGCGATCAGCGCGGCGTAGGCGGCGGCGGTGGCCGCCACCGCGCCCGGCAGCTCCGAGATGTCGCGGGCGATGGCTCCGCGCCACGCGCCCGTGGCGATGTTCTCGCCCGCGAGCAGGCGCGTGATCTCCTCCAGCCGGCGGCTGGCGGCCCAGGTGTCGCCATGAGTCGCCAGCGCCGTCAGCCCGCCAGACGCCAGCCCCCAGAAGGCATCATCGAGCGAGGCCGACACGGGCTCGCTGACCTCGCTGCGCATGCGCCCTCCTTCAAATCGCGTATGCGCACATGGTACGCTATCACACCGCCCGCGGCCAGGGTCCGCGCAAATCGGGCAGCGCCTTCCGGGTTAGACGCGACAGGAGCGACATCCGTTCCCACCTCTCAGGCAGGCTCCGCGCCAGCGCGTCGTAGAATAGCCTGGAGAGATCGCAAAGAGGGGGATCATTGTGGCCCGCACACTCGTTCGCGCCATCGCGCTGCCGCAAGCCATCGCGCTCTACGTCGGCGCGGTCATCGGCGCGGGCGTCATCCTGCTGCCGGGTATGGCCGCCAGCCTCGCCGGGCCAGCCTCAATCGTCGCGTGGGGATTCGACGCGCTGCTCGGCGCGCTGCTCGCGGGGGCGTTCGCCGCGCTGGCGTCGCGCATGCCTGAGCCGGGCGGCGTGGCGGCCTATACGGCCCGCGCCTTCGGCGGCGGCGCGGGCGCGACCGTCGGCTGGATGTACTTCATCGGGGCCGCGATCGGGCAGATCATCGTGCCGCTGGCGGGCGCGGCGTATCTGGCCGGGCCGCTGGGACTCGACCGGACGGGGACGTTCATCGCCGCGGGGCTGATCCTGGCGGCGCCAGTCGCGGCCAACCTGCGCGGGCTGCGCATCAGCGGCAACCTGGCGCTGGCGCTGGCCGCGCTGGTGGCGCTGCTGCTGCTGGCGGCGTCGCTCTTCTCGCTGCCGCGCCAAAGCCTCGCCGCGTGGACGCCCTTCGCGCCGCATGGCTGGGTGGCCGTCGGACAGGCGGCTGTGCTGCTGTTCTTCGCCTTCTCCGGCTGGGAGGCTATCGCGCCGCTGGCCGCCGAGTTCCGCAATCCACAGCGCGACATTCCCCGCGCCACCATCTGGGGCGTGGCGCTGGTCACGGCGCTCTATCTGGCCGTCGCCGCCGCGACCATTGGCGCGCGGATGTACGGCTCGCCAGCGGTGGATGGCGTCTCGGTCGCGCTGTTGCTGGGGGGCGGGCTGGGCGCGGGGGCCAGCGCCACCGCCGCGGTCGTCGCGGTGATCGTCTGCGTCGGCACTATCAACGCCTTCATCGCGGGCGCGGCGCGGCTGGCGTATGGGCTGGCCCGCGAGCGCGCCGCGCCAGACTGGCTCGCCGCGCTCGACAGGCGCGGCACGCCCACTGGGGGCGTCTGGCTGATCGGCGCCTTCGCGGGCGCGGGTCTCATCCTCACCTACTTTGCCCACCTCAGCCTCGATTTCTGGCTGGCGCTGCCCAATACGCTCGTCCTCCTGACCTATATTCTGGGTATGGCGGCGGGCGCGCGGCTGCTGAGCGGCGCGGGGCGGGCGCTGTCCATCGCCACGCTGCTGATGTGCCTGGCGGCGCTGCCATTCACGGGAATCGCGCTTGGCCCGGCGCTGCTGATCGCGCTGGCGGCGGTGGGGTATCGCTGGGCGCGGCTGCGCCGGGCGCCCACGAGTCCGAGCGCGCTGGAAGCGGAGAAGGAGAGCGAGCCAGTATGAAGGATGAAGAACGCCCGGCGCCGCGCGCGCCGCTGGCGGGTATCCGCGTCCTCGACCTCACCCGCCTGCTGCCGGGGCCGTTCGCCGGGCAGACGCTGGCGGAGCTGGGCGCGAATGTCATCAAGGTGGAGGAGCCTGGGCTGGGTGACGGCAGCCGCGCGCTACCACCCTATGTCAACGGCGTCGGGCTGGGCTTCCTGGCGAGTAATCGCGGCAAGCGCAGCGCCGCGCTGAACCTCAAGGCGCCCGCCGGACGCGAGGCGCTGCTGCGGCTGGTGGATTCCGCCGACATCCTGCTCGAAGGCTACCGTCCGGGGACGCTGGCGCGGCTGGGGCTGGGCCATGAGACGCTGCGGGCGCGCAACCCGCGCCTCATCATCTGCGCGATCACCGGCTACGGCCAGCGCGGCCCCTATAGCCAGCGCGCGGGCCACGACCTGAACTATCTCGGCTACGCGGGGCTGCTTGGCCATCTGTCGCGGCCCGGCGCTCCACCGCACAATCCCGGCGCGCAGCTCGCCGACATCGCGGGCGGCGCGCTGATGGGAGTCATCGGGACGCTGGCGGCGCTGGTGGCGCGCGATGTGAGCGGGCAAGGCCAGGTGGTGGATGTCGCGATGCTCGATGGCTCGATGGCGCTGGCCCCGCTGCTGATGTCCGGCGCGGCGTACGGCCTAACGGAGCTTGCGCAGGGCGCGGGGCTGCTCACTGGCGCCCTGCCTGGCTACAACGTCTACGAGACGGCGGACGGACGCTACGTGACGCTGGCGGCGCTGGAGCCCAAGTTCTGGGCGGAGTTCTGCCGCCGTGCGGGCCGGCCCGACCTGGAGCCGCGCCACTTCCCGCGCGATGACGCCGAGCGCGACGCGACGATCCGCGAGCTGGCGGCGCTCTTTCGCACGAAGACGCGCGACGAGTGGCTGGCGTTGCTGGCGGACGCCGATGCCTGCTTCGGCCCGGTCAACACCGTCGTGGAGGCGCTGGCTGATCCGCAGGTCCGCGCGCGCGGCGTCATCGCCGGACAGGCGGAGGGCGCGCCGCTGCTACGCTCCGTCCCGCTACTCAGCGATACGCCGCCGCGCCTGCTCGGCCCCGCGCCGCGCCTGGGCGAGCATACCGCCGCCATCCTCGCGGGGGCGG
Source organism: Chloroflexota bacterium (assembly GCA_021814145.1). Taxonomy (GTDB): domain Bacteria; phylum Chloroflexota; class Ktedonobacteria; order Ktedonobacterales; family JADMIN01; genus JAKAIY01. The sequence goes on along the minus strand of JAKAIY010000106.1, from coordinate 5,374 downwards.
GCTACTCGTCCGATGAGATCGCCGCGCTGGTGGCTTCCGGCGCGGCCCAGACCGCTCAGGCGGAGTGAGCGGCGAGCAGGGCTTCGACACGACGCAAGATGTGTGAGGCCCCACTTCCAGGCATTCATAGCCGCGACCAGCCCTCACGCCGCCTGGATCGCTGGCTCCATTGGGAGCGCGGGCTGGCTCAGGCGGCGCCAGTGGAGCGCCCGTTATGGCCGGGACGCGGGCTCCGCATGATGCGACGCCTGAGGGGGACCAGCGCGCCAATGACGGCGACGGCCAGGAACCCGGCGGCGAGGTAGGTATAGCTGGGTGGCGTGTAGCCGCAGGTGTAGCTGCCGCCCGTCACAATAACGGGCTGGGTAGGACAGGGGGGCGGAGCGGTGGCGATATCAAAGAGCAGGATCGCGGCGGGGGCGAGGCCAAAGCCTACCAGCAGCGCCCAGAGACCATGCCCCCGGCTGATCCACACGGTGGCTCCAGCCAGGATAGCGCCGAGCAGGATGAGCGCCCAGCCGAGGGAGAGGATGGCGATTAAGCCAACACCTGCGAGCGCCCCGGTCAGCGCCCACAGCCACGGTGAGATCCGAGCCATAGAGGATTCGCTCCTTTCCGTGGTGAACGCCGGATCGAGGCGGGCGTCCAGCGCGCTCCACAGCAGATCGAGGAACGTCGCCAGCGTCACCGTATGCTGGTCGAGGAGCGCCTCGACCTCCTCCTGGTAACGAGCGCGCCAGGCGGGCGGGTAGAGGCGCAGCAGCGTGCGCGCGCGCATCAGCGGCCTCCTTCTGGCGCGCCCGCCAGCCGCGCCTGCCCGGTCGTGACGATGCGCTCCATCGTGGCGAGCTGCTCGCGCAGGGCCGCCAGGCCCGCGCCCGTGACACGGTAGGGGCGGCGGCGCTCCTCGGCGGGTAAGGCCTCGATCCAGCCGCGGCGCTCCAGCCGGGCGAGCGCGCCGTAGAGTGTGCCTGGCTCCAGCCGGGCGCCCGCGAAGGCGCGAATATCCTCCATCATCGCGTAGCCATGTTTTGGCCCGCTCGCCAGGCTGGAGAGAATCAGTAGTGAAGGGTCAGAAAAGCGTCCCAGGTCCTCCACCGGCGCGCCACTCCCAGCCATATCGCCTCCGTCCAGTGTACTCAGTTACGCGGTATATCGCATGACGTACTATATGTGACTGAATAGTAGCCTGGGCGCGCGACGCTGTCAAGCGTGAATCGCTGGTGTGCGGCAGGGTCCTGTACGCTGTCTGGCCGGGGTCGCCTGGTGGCCGCGTGTGTGGGGAGAAACAAGATAGCGTGGTGGGGGATGCCCGAAGAGGACACAAGTAGAGGGCCGCCAATCCTGGCGGCCCTCACTCTTTTGGATGATCGTAACGGATCATTTCACCCTGCCGTCCCCGCCTGGTCTCCCGCGCCGCTGGCGCCTATCGAGGCGTCTGTCGGGGGGAACGCTATCGCGTGAACCGGTCAGAGCAGGTAGTCGCGCTTCCAGACGGCCAACCCATCAACACACGTCGTTGCCGTAATTAGCCCAACCAATTCTGGTGAGCGTACGCGCGGGTCAGACGGCTGGCGCTGCTACCCTAGACGCCCGCTTAAACGGGCGCGGCCTGTCAACTTGAATCACCATTCCGAGCAGGTGTATCGGCTTCTTCATTGGGAACATGGGCTAAGTCTCCTTTCCCTCGTTCCACCTGAATCGCCAGGGCGCTTGCCCCGCGTCCCTCTCGGGAGGTACTTCTAGCCTATCATGCCGACGCGACTATGTCAAGGAGCAGTGGCAAAAACTCAACCGCGCTCGCACCGTCATGCTGACGCAAACTCCCATGAAATCAGCGTTCGCGCTGCTCTCACAGTCTCATCTCAGCCGTAAGTCGCCGCGCTTGTGCTGGCGAAGCGCGCCAGATCGTGAAATGTGGGCGCGAGTGTCGCATAGAGCGCGTGGTAGCGCGCATAGAGCGCGTCGTAGACCGCGGCGTCGGCGGGGTCCGGCTCCGCGCCGGGCGCCACGTCAATGGCGGCTGTCGCGGCGTCCACATCCGGCCAGACGCCCACGCCCACCCCGGCCAGCAACGCCGCCCCATAGGCCGCGCCCTCCGTCGAGGTCGGCAGGTCGAGCGTCAGGCGCAGCGCGCTGGCCATGATGCCGCGCCACAGCGGCCCGCGCGCCCCGCCGCCGGAGAGCCGCGCCCGGCCAGGAATGGACAGCCCCGCCTCGCGCATCAGGCCCAGCATGTCGCGCAGGCCAAAGGCGACCCCTTCCAGCGTCGCGCGCGTCAGGTGGGCGCGGGTGTGGCGCGCGGTGAGGCCGATCCACGCGCCGCGCGCCAGCGGATCAGGGTACGGTGTGCGCTCGCCGGTCAGGTAGGGCAGGAACAGCAGCCCGTCGCTGCCCGCCGGGGCCGTCGCCGCCTCGCGCACCAGCTCATCGAACGGGACACCCGGCGCGAGCGTGTCGCGCAGCCACTGGAGGCTGCCCGCCGCGCTCAGCATCACGCCCATCAGGCTCCAGCGGCCCGGAACGGCGTGACAGAAGGCGTGCAGCCGTCCCTGTGGCTCGATCACCGCGCTATCGGTGGGTGCGAAGATCACGCCAGAGGTGCCGAGCGTTACCGCCAGCACGCCCGGACTGACCGCGCCGACGCCGACCGCCTGCGCCGCCTGATCGCCGCCGCCCGCCATGACGGGTATCCCCGCTGGCAGCCCGGTCGCCGCCGCCGCTGCGGCGGTGACGGCGCCGGTCGCTTCCGTTCCCTCGAAGGTGGGCGGGAACCATGCGGCGGGCATGGCTAGCCGCTCCAGGATATCGCCCGACCAGTCGCGCCGCGCCAGATCGAAGAGCAGGGCGCCGGAGCCGTCGGCCTTGTCCATCGCGTACTCGCTGGTCAGGCGCAGGCGCAGGTAGTCCTTGGGCAGCAGGATATGGCGGATGCGGGCGTAGACCTCTGGCTCGTGGCGCCGTGTCCAGAGAATCTTGGGCGCGGTGAAGCCGGTCAGCGCGTCGTCGCCAGTGATGGCGATCAGCCGCTCACGCCCCACCAGCGCGCGTATCTCGTCGCACTCCGCCGCCGTCCGCTGGTCATTCCAGAGAATGGCGGGCCGCAACACCGTCCCGGCCTCATCCAGCGCCACCATGCCGTGCATCTGGCCGGTCAGCCCCACCGCGCGCACGGCGCCCGCCGCCGCGCCCGCCTCCGCCAGCGCCGCGCGGATCGCCGCCACCGCCCCGTTCCACCAGTCTTCCGGCCATTGTTCCGACCAGAGCGGCTGGGGAGACGACGAGGCGTGCGGGACGGTGGCGCTGGCCACCACCCGCCCGCGCTCATCCACCAGCAGCGCCTTCACTCCCGTCGTCGAGACATCCAGCCCCAGCAGCAGCGCATCCCCCATGTCGCGCCTCCCCCTAGCCCGCCTTCGCGGGCTTCGCGGCCACCGGCCCATAGACGCGGGTTCACCCGCCGGGTCGTTCCTCGCCGGTCGTTTGTACCTTACCGCACGCCCAGCAGCAGCTCGACGGTGAGCTGGTCGAGCCGCTCGTAGGCGTAGCCACGCGCGCCCAGCGCCGCACGATCGAAGCTGGCGGCCTTGAGCGCCGCCGCCCGCTCGCGGCTGTATGGCCCCTGATAGCTGGCGGTCGCGCCATCATCGGCGGTGATCTCCGCCAGCAGCGCCTGGATCTCGGCGTCGGCGTTGTAGCGCGCCGCCTTCTCCTTGAGGATCAGGTAGTTGCGCATGCAGCCGCGCGCGAAGTCCTTGACGCCCTCCACGTCCTCGGTGCGGTAGGCGTGGGCGTCGAAGTGGCGGCTGCCGTTATAGCCCACATCCTCCAGAAACTTCACCAGGAAGAAAGCGCTCTTGATGTTCTGCGAGCCGAAGCGCAAATCCTGGTCGTAGCGGCCCAGGACCTGATCGTTGAGATCAATGTGGAAGAGCTTGCCCGCTTCCCAGGCCTGCGCCACAGCGTGCAGGAAGTTGAGGCCCGCCATGTGCTCGTGGGCCATCTCCGGGTTGACGCCGACCATCTCGGGGTGGTCGAGCGTGCTGATGAAGCCCAGCATCGCGCCGACGGTGGCGAAGTAGATGTCGCCGCGCGGCTCGTTCGGCTTGGGCTCCAGCGCGAACCGCAGATCGTAGCCCTGGTCGCGGACATATGCGCTCAGGAAGTTGATCGCCTCGCGGAAGCGCTTGATGCTGTCGGGGGCCGATTTCGTCGCGTCAGACTCTACGCCCTCGCGCCCGCCCCAGAAGACATAGGTGGTCGCGCCCAGCTCCACGCCAAGATCAATCGCGCGCATCGTCTTCTGGAGCGCATAGGCCCGCACGCGCGCGTCGTTAGCGGTGAACGCGCCATCCTTGAACGCCGGATCGCTGAAGAGGTTGGTCGTCGCCATCGGGACCACCAGCCCCGTCTCCTCCAGCGCCGCCTTGAAATCATGCACGATGCGGTCGCGCTCGGCGGGGGTCGCGTCTATCGGCACAAGGTCATTGTCGTGCAGGTTGACGCCCCACGCGCCCACCTCCGCCAGCAGGCGCGCGATCTCGACGGGCGAGAGCGCCGCGCGCACGGGCTCTCCGAACGGGTCGCGCCCAATATTGCCTACCGTCCACAGCCCAAACGTAAACTTGTGCTCCGGCTTCGGGTCATACATCATCGCTCGCTCCATGCTCTCTCCGGCCAGCGTCAGGCGAACGGCAAGCGTCGCATGACGGCCCGCCGCCCGTATGTCTTCAGTGTACCGCAGTTTCCGCGCGGCATGCGCCGCGGCCTGGCGCCAAGCCTGGCGCCCCGCGCCGCTCGCTTTGAAGCCGCGATGTGATACCCTGCCCATGATGCGCCATCGCCGGCGTCATTCGCTCTGCTTGCCTCTCGCAGCGCCATTCCACAGGAGGCCCGCCATGACCCTCGCCAGTCCCGCCGCGCCGTCCGCCGTTCGCCGTCGCGCGACCACACGCGCCATCGCGGTGGGCGTCGCTGATACGCGCCGGGAGCCGGATGGGGCGTCGGAGCTGGTGACGCAGGCGCTGATGGGCGCGCGGGCGACTGTGCTGGAGACGGCGCCCAACGGCTGGGCGCGCGTGCGGCTGGCGGACTATGAGGGCTGGATCGAGAGCGGCCATCTGGCGGCGCCGCCACGCGCCAGCGAGCGTGTCGCCGTCATCGCCGTCCCTCGCGCGCCGCTCTACGCTCGCGCTTCCGGCCCGGAAACGCTCGGCGAGGTCTACGCCACCACCGTTCTCCCGCTCACGGTCGCCGGGCGGCGGCCTGGCATGGGCCGCGTCCGTGTCGCGCTGCCCGGCGGGCGCGCGGGCTGGCTCGCGTCCGGCGACTTCACCGAGCGCCCAGCCAGCGCGCCCTTCCCGCCGCGCGGGGT
>JAKAIY010000105.1 GCA_021814145.1 Chloroflexota bacterium | reverse complement strand
TGACACCTCCGACATCTGGCGGCGCGAGGATGACTGGCTTCAGGTGGAGCGCCCGGGTTTCTTTGGCGAACTGGAAGAGTACGCCTTGCTGGTGCGCCGCACGCTTGAAATCCAGTGTGTGGCGTTGTGCGCCGGGGATGACAGCGCCCTCTCGCTCAGCCTGCGCCACGACGCGCTGATGATCGTCCGCGAGGCGGTCAACAACGCCAACCGCCACGGGCGCGCGACCCGCATCGAGATCGCGGCGCTGGTCGCGGATGGCGCGCTGCGGCTCACTCTGCGCGACAACGGATGCGGCTTCGATACCAGCCGCATCCGCAAATCGCACGGCATCAATGGCATGCGCGAGCGCATCGAGCGGCGCGGCGGAACGTTCACGCTGTCGAGCTCGCGCGAGGAGGAGGCCTCAGGCACGGCCATCTCTATCGTGGCGCCCCTCGCCAGCGACCAGCGACCCGGCGCGGGCGATCCACAAGGCCTGACGCGGCGCGGCGCGGGCGGCGAATGCGCGACCAACCCTGATCTGACGGCGGTCGTCGTCCTGGATGAAAGCTGACTGGCGATGGAGCCTCTGACCCCCCGCGGGCTGGCGGCTCCATCTTCATTGTTTGATGGAATGGACCGGAGCGCGCCGGGCGGACTGCGACAGCCCCGACGCCTCGTGAGAGATGGCGCGGCAAGCGGCGCCGGGAAGAGAGCGATAATGTGAGTGGCGAATCATCAGTGGCGCCCATCACGGCGCTAATCGTGGATGATGACCTTACCGCGCGCGAGGCGATGCGATTATTACTGGAAGGCCCTGACATCACCATCACCGCGCGCTGTGGCTCGGCGGAAGAGTGCCTTGACGCGATTGTGCGCCAGCCACCGCAGGTCGCCCTGGTGGATATGCGCATGCACGGTGATCCCTACGCCGGCGTGGCGCTGATACGCCAGATACGCGCGCTCAGTCCGGCCACCGCCTGTCTCGCGCTCACCGCCAGCGACCGGCGCGGCGACCTGCTGCCGCTGGCGTTCTACGCTGGCGCGCATGGCTATTACCGTAAAGGCTACATTCTTGGTGACGAGCTGCCCGAGATCGTCAAACGGCTGGCCGCCGGAGCCTGGGAGCTGGACCCGGAAATGGCCGCGCTGCTGCTGCGAGACGCGGACCAGCCTGGGCAGGCCTCCCAACCACCCATCTTTACCCCTCGCGAGCGCGAGATCCTGAGCAGGGTCGCGCGCGGGGAGCGACCCGCGAGCATCGCCTCATCGCTCAATGAGGGCGAGGCGGCTGTCCAGACGAGCATACGCAACATCATGGGCCGGGCGCTGGAGCGGCGCGACACGCGCATTGACAACGCGCTATAGGGAGCGGGACGATGAATGATGATACGCGCGAGCGAGCGCCAGATGGCAAGATCACGGTGATGGTCGTTGAGGATGATTACCTCGCCCGCCGCGCCGTCCCATTGCTGATGGCGGGAGATGACATCGAGCTGCTGGGCGTTTGCGAGACGGCTGACGAGGCGGTGGAGCTGGCCAGGCGCGCCCGGCCCAGAGTGGCGCTGATAGATATGCGCCTGCAGGGCGACAGCCGCGCCGGGGTCGAGCTGATCCGCGCGCTGCGCGCCACCAGCCCCGATACCGCCTGCTGCGTCATCACCGCGACCGATACCCAGGGCGACCTCTTCGCCGACGCCTTTTTCGCTGGGGCGCAGGGCTACTCCCGCAAGGGCGATTCGCGCAACGGCGACCTCCGCGACCTCACGCGCCGTCTGGCGATGGGCGAATGGGTGGTAGATAGCGAGATCTCCGCGCGCTACGTCCGCCGTGGCGCGCGCGTGGACCAGTGGCGCATGCGCGGGACGGAGAGCGGAGAGCCGCGCCTCACAGATCGCGAGCATGAGTGCCTCGCGCTGGTGGCCCAGCAGCTCTCCACAAAAGAGATCGCCGCGCGGATGGTCATTTCTGAGAACACAGTCAAGACCCACATCGGCCACATCATCAGCAAGCTCCAGGTGCAGAACCGCGACCAGGCCGTCCTCTACGCCGTCCTCAAAGGCTATTTCACCTCTCCCGACACCGATTCCAACGGCTAGCGCGCAAGGAAGCGCGCGACAGCCATCACCCAGCGGATGACACCGCGCGGGTGACACCGCGCGGGTGATACGCCGCCCGCTCGTTCATGCGCGAAAATATCACCTCTCGCGCTATATCCGTCCGCCTGCCATCCTTGGTACACTTACCCATGCGTCCAGCGAGGACGCCTGAGCGGATTCGACGAATGCGAGAGGAGAGCACATCATGCCAATCCTGACGCTGCTTGGCGCGATGGCGGTCGCGCTGGCGAGCGCCACGGCGCTCGCCTTCCGTGTCGTGCGTACACCACGGAGCGACGCCGCGAAGCGCGGCCCGGCTGGGAGCAGGGCTTCACAGCTGGCTACTGGCTCGTCCACCGCGGCGCTCCTGAAGCATGTGACTGATGAGCGCCAGCGCCATACCGCCGCGTTGCGTGTGGCGCTGAGCCTGCGCCGGGCTCGCAATGAGACAGAGGCGAAGACGCGGCTGCTCAATGAGCGCGTGCGGCATGCGGTGGCTGTGCGCGACCTGGCCCGCTCTATCCGTCCGACCGGGACGGGGCGCCTCTTCCGCTGGATGGACCAGGCGTGGCTGGATATGTATGTGGATCGCGTGCGCCGCGAGGTGAACGCGGTCCGTGTGCCAGGCCAGACCAGCCCACTGGCGACTGAGGGCATGTGGCGGCGGTTCATCATCCGGATTCAGGGCGGCGCGCGCATCGGGTTCGCCAGCGATCTCGTCGCGTACCACCGCCTCCAGCGCGAGCACTACCGCCTGGCGGTGATCCAGGCGCGCAAGCTCGCGCGGGACAACCGGCAGGATGAGGCGCAGACCCAGCTGTGGGGCGAGAGGGACTACCACGAGCGCATCGAGCGCGAGCTTGGTGAGCTGTTCAACCAGGGCGGCCAGCCCGGCCCGGGCGGCGCGACCACTGTCCCGCTGGCCCCAGTCACGCCCTAGCGGACTGGCCAGCGATCCACAACTGAATCTCTTCGCCCCTCAAGCGAAGCGCGCGGCCCCCTCGTCTCTCGCAGGCGAGGGGGCCGTGTGTTGCGACCGGACTGCCGTGTGGTGGTATGGCGGACCGGGAATTCACCCCTCTCGCTGGAACACGCCACGGCGGCGGATGACGGTGAAGCCGAGACGGTCGTAGAGGCGGCGCGCGGTGGGGTTGTTGACGCTGACGTCGAGGACGACAGCGGTATGGCCCCCGTCGCGGCAGCCTCGCAGCGCGCTGGTGACGAGCGCCGTCGCCAGGCCACGCCCGCGCCAGTCGGGCCGCGCGCCGGTCTGGATGATGAAGCCCACTGGCGTAGGCTCCCGGCTATCCTCGGCGCAGGTGATGAAGCCAATGGGATCATCGTCCGCCAGCGCCACCCAGCTCAGGTCCGGGCGAAAGTCGGGGTCGCCCGCCGTCCACTCGACCCAGCGCTCCCGCGACCAGCCGGGGAAGCCGGGGCGGTCAGTGAAAGCCGCCGCGTAGGCCGCGAAGAACGAGGGGATCGTGTCCGGCGCCCAGGCGGCCAGTTTTACGCCGTCCGGCAGGAGCGGTTCTGGCAGGCCGCTCAGGTCGCTCAGGTCGCGGCGCATGACATCCTCGGCGAAGGCCAGCGTATAGCCCTTCGCGGTGTAGTGCGCGATGATCTCGTCGGTCAGGTCTTCGCAGGCGATGCGATTACCTTCTGGCGCAGCGGTCATGGTATCCCTTTCATGCTGAGCGGCGCGGCGGGCTAGCGGGCAGCGCGCCGCGTTGTCGTCGCATGGCGCCCGCGGCCGCCTTGCTCGCCGGGGTGATGAGATTGTGACACGCCCACGCGGTATAAGCCAGCGCGGCGCGGCGCCCGTGGCATATATTCTGCTGCCCACACGATAGCCGGATCGCCTCTTCGTCGCCACCGGCCTCGCGACGATTGAGTAGCTACTGAGAGGAGCGTCGCCGCGAACGATACCACAGCTATGGCTGTCCACTGGAGTTACGAGCCTGCGGAGTCGCGCATGGTAGCGGGCCGCGATGCGCTCACTGCCATGTTGATCACACGCCATCTTCCCCCAGCGCCAGACACTGGCGCAATCCGATGGAGCGAATCTGCAAAAGGAGGCCTCATATGGCCGAACACGTTGATGTGGTGGTCATTGGAGCTGGATTGGGAGGGCTAGCCGCCGCCGTGACCGCCGCTGGCCAGGGCAAGCGAACGCTCGTGCTGGAGCAGGCTGGCATGCCCGGCGGCTACGCGGTGTGCTTCCAGCGCGGCCCCTACCGTTTTGACGCGAGCCTGCGCGCCCTGGACAGCCTTGCTCCAGGAGGTGGGTCCGACGCCATCCTCCGCGAGCTGGGTGTCTGGGACCGGTTGCGCCTGCGCCGGCTCGATCCGCTGTATGTCACCCGCGGCCCCAACGGCGATCTGGTCGCGCATGCGGACCTGTTCCGCTACGAATCGGAGCTCATCCGGCGCTTCCCCGACCAGATGGCGGGTATCCGGTCGTACCTCAACGAGGCGTGGGAGGCGTTGCGTGATGGCCGGCGCCTCGGCGAGGACCAGAAGGCGGGGCGGAAAGTCGCGCCAGCGGAGTTCATGACGCGCTATCCCGCGCTGGCGCGTGTCGGCATGGAGACATGGGAGCAGACGCTTACGCGGCACGTCTCCGATCCACGCGCCCGCGAGGCGCTGAGCGCGCTGTGGGGGTATTTCACCTTGCCGCCGTCCCGGCTCTCTGGGCTCATCGGCGTTTTGGGCTCCATGACGTATCACCTGTTTGGCGGCTGGTATCCAGAGGGAGGCTCGGGGACGCTCAGCCACGCATTGGAGCAGGCGCTCCACGAGCGTGGAGGCGAGATCCGCTACTCCCAGCGGGTGACAGGGGTGGAGATCAAAAACGGGATTGTGACGGCGGTCTCCACCGCCGAAGGCCTGCGCGTTGAGACGGAGGCTGTAATCTCCAACGCCAGCGCCCCGACGACCATGCTGGAGTTCGTCGGTCGTGAGCGGCTCCCCGCGGACTACGTGGCGCGCGTCGAAAAGCCCGCCGTCTCCAGCGCGAGCTTCTCCGTTTATCTGGGGTTGAATCGCGATGTATTCAAAGAGCAGGGCTTGCCTCATGAGGTGTTCCTCGCGGAGCGCGACCACGACGCCACCTGGCAGGCGTCCCAGTCCGGCGACTGGGAGCATGCGGGACTGTCGATGACAGACTACACCAGTGTTGACCCCACTTGCGCGCCACCCGGCTCGGCGGTGGTGATCATCACGGCCCTGGCTGGGTGGGACTGCGAAAACGTCTGGGGGACTGGCGGCGATCTGACCGACTACCATCAGAATCCCCGCTACCTGGAGATCAAGGAGCGCGTGGCGGATACGCTGGTGGCGCGCGCCGCCAGATACGCGCCTGGCCTGGCGGACGCGATCCAGTACCGCGAGGTCTCAACGCCGCTGAGCAACTTCAGCTACACGCGCAACCCGCGCGGGGCGATCGAAGGCTACGAGAACTCGCCAGAGAACTCCGGCATGGGCTGGCTGCCGCAGACCACCCCGATTCACAATCTGTTCCTTGCCGACGGATGGACGAACACGGGCGGCCAGACCGCGGCGATGATGTCTGGCATATCGGCGGCGCGGCTGGCGCTCGAAGCGCCTACGCCTGTAGCTCCCTAGGCGCGTGATCGGAAGATGGGCGAACGGACGGGAAGGAGTCTGAGATGACGGTACTCGTGACATACGCGAGCAAGTACGGGGCGACGAAGGGCATCGCGGAGCGTATCGCGGACAAGCTTCGCCAGATGGGGAGAGCTGTGGATGTCGTACCAGCGAATGCCGTTGGGGACATCAGCAACTATGAGGCGTTCGTGATCGGCAGCGCGGTGTATTCCGGATCGTGGCTGCCGGAGGCGGCGGAGTTTGTGCGGAGCCATACCGCGACGCTGGCCGTGCGACCGGTCTGGCTGTTCAGCAGCGGGCCGCTGGGTCCCGAGGTGAAAGAGCCAGAGGAACAGGAGCGGGGTCCCGAAGAGTTCCTTGGGGAGATCAGGATATTTGGCGTGAAGCGCGTCATCCACTGGCCACTCCCGAAAGAAGTCGTCGAGTTCCGCGGCTCGATTGGGCCGCGCGGGCATGAGATGTTCTTCGGGGCGGTAGACCACAAGAACCTGCCGTTCGCGGAGCGGATGGCGCTTCTGGCGGTGCGCGGGATAGATGGCGATTTCCGCGACTGGAACTCCATAGACGCCTGGGCCGAGTCAATCGCGCGGGAGCTGAGCGCGGCGGGCGCGGCGACAGGGCAGGCGTAGGCGACCCGCCCGCGCGACAGACACAGGCGAGCCCCATCCCGGATCAGCGCGGGATGGGGCTCGCCTGCGCCCGCCCGGGGCGGGATCCCATCAGGCGGCCGCCGCGCTTCTCTGGTATACTTGCGCAGAGGGCGGGCTACGCATTTCTACGTGTGGCGCGCAGTGACAACTCCCCACGGCTCAAGCCGGGGGCTTCTAGGCCGAAGCCAGAGAGTGTCGCCCCACTCTCAAAATGTTCAGACTCGCATTGAGGTCGCGGTCTAAGACCAGCCCGCAACATGGGCAGGTGTAGGTGCGGTCGGAGAGGGAGAGCTTTTGCCGGTGTCCACACTGCGAGCAATCCTGCGAGGTGTACGCGGGGTTCACCGCTACATATCTCCGACCGGCCCATGCTGCCTTGTAGGAGAGGAGCGACGTGAACTGGCTCCACGCGGCGTCGTGAATACTCTTGGCGAGACAATGGTTGTGCGTCACCCGGTTGACCGCCAGGTCTTCCACGGCAATCAGGTCAAACGTGTTGACGATACGGCGGCTGTGCTGGTGCGCGAAGTCACTGCGCCGCCACGCCACACGCTCATGCGCGCGCGCCACTACCCGACGACGCCTGGCGCGCTCCGGCGTTCCCTGCTCCTCTTTGGCGAGGCGGCGCTGAACTTGAGCGAGCGCCTGTTCCTCCTGGCGGAAGAAGCGCGGGTTGGCAATCTCTGCGCCAGTCGAGAGCGTGGCGAAGGTTTTCAGCCCCACATCAATGCCGACCGGCTGACCCGTGGCAGGCAACGGCGCTGGCTCGGCGCATGCGCACGAGAAGCACACATACCACTTGCCCGTGCCGCTGCGGCTGATGGTGGCCGTTTTGGGAGTTCCTTCCAGCGGACGATGCAAGACGACCTTCACCAGTCCGACGTTGGCGATGCGCAGGCGCCTGGCGTCACAGTCCAGCCGGCAACCGACGGGAACCTGCGGGAAGGTGATGCTCTCATAGCGGCCCTTGCCCCGAAAGCGAGGGTAGCCGGGCGTCTCCCCCGCTTTGACGCGGCGGAAGAACGCCTGAAAGGCCAGGTCAACGCGCACCGCGACATTCTGCAACACCTGCGAGTGGACGCCTGCCAACGTAGGCCGTTCGCCTTTCAGCGCCGGCAATGTCGCCTGCTGGTCATACAGACGGCGAGACTCCTGGCGTTGCTCCCATATGTCGCGTCGTTCCGCCAGCAGGTGATTGTACAGCCAGCGGCATTCCTCAAGCTGCTGGTCGAGGAGGCGCTGCTGCTGCCTGGTCGGATAGAGGCGATACTTGAATGTCTTCCGCATACTTTGCATGTACACTTAAAGCATGCGTACTGTCAAATCCACGACACACGCCGCCTGCGGGCGACGCGGCGTTCATCCCCATGCCTCAAGGCAGGGGCCTTCAGCCGCGACGGAAGGTAAGGGATTTTTCCTGGACAAGGCAGGCGGGCAAAAGTCAGGAGGGAACATGAGCTGGTTCACGCGGCGCTGGCGGCGCGCGGTTGCGGAGCGTCCTCAGGCTCAGTCAGCCACGCGACCGCTGTCTCTGGAGGAAGAAGAAGCGAGGGATCGGGGCTACATCTTCGGGGAGAGCGAAGGGGAAATCTCCCGGCTGGACTTGCAGCATTACATGTTCCGCTGGGAGTTTGGCGGTGACTTCATGGCCCCGCTGAGCTCGCCTCTCACCATCCTCGATGTCGCGTGTGGCACGGGCCGGTGGGCGCGCGATGTGGCGCGCCAGTTTCCGCAGGCGGCGGTTGTGGGCTTTGACATCAACCAGCAGCAGCTCGAAACGTCCCTGGCGGAAGGGGCGCGGAGCGGGGCCGACTCTCTGCCGGAGAACTGCACGTTTCTCGCCGGCGACGCGCTTGAGCCATTCAATTTCCCCGATGGGGCCTTCGATCTGGTTATGGCCCGCGCGACCTCCGCGTTCATTCCCGTAGCGCAGTGGCCTTCGGTCATCGCGCAAATGGCGCGCGTCTGCCGGCCCGGCGGATGGGTGGAGCTGCGCGATTTCGCGCTGGTGCGCAGCCCGCATAGCGCGCTGAACGAGCTGACCGTCAAGTTCGCCAACCTGGCGGCCGCGCGGGGCATCTATCCGGGCGCTGGCCCCTACCTCGGCGACTTCCTGCGCACGGCGGGCCTGGGCAATATCCAGGTTCGCAAGGTAGCGGTCCGCAGCGGGGGGCCGCAGCGCGCCACCAGGGGCGGACGCCTCATGCTGGCGGATTACCTCGCGCTGCTGGACCGCGTGACGCCGTTCATCGCCCAGGCGGGGATTGAGCAGCCCGACCGCTGGCGGCAGCTACTCGCTCAGGCGCGCAGTGAGACGGCGCTGCATCCCGATACCTGCTACGCCGAAGTGGAACTGACCGCCGCGGTTGGGCAGCGCTGACGCGCCACCACCCCCGAAGATGGCGCGCTCAGGCGCTGGCACATACTATTTCAAGAAGCGCAAGCGGGCAAGAAGGGCCATGACAGGGTAACGACCCGCGTCGCCTCCACCTCAGGAGCGATCGTTTTTCTTTCATGCGCTCGCATACGCCGTCCTGCGCGTGAATGCTTACCGCCTGCCGTTGACGCCACGCCAGCGCCGGGCGTAGAATGCCGCCTATGAACAGCACAGCTATTGGACGCAGGCGCAGTGGCGTGGGCCGCATCCTTCCCCTGCGACGACCACAAATCGGCCTGGTGGCCGCGTAAGCCCGGCGCATCCAACGCTTACGCGGCCTGAACCGCGCGCCATCACCCCATGCCTCCCGCCATTCAGGGCTACGCGCCCCGGACGGTGGTGAATCGTGATGATTTCTTCCCCGATTCGCGCGCGATCAGCCATTCACTTCACTCTGCATCGCCGGGCGCTCTCACCCACCCGACATTCGCCGCGCGTGGGCATGCCCTCGCGCCCATACAAGAGAGCGTCATCATCTCATGAGCGTCCCAATCACCAGCCCAGCGACGGGGGCTGCCCAGCCGGGCCGCGCCACGCCGCGCTGGGGCCTCGCCTTCAATGTCTATACCCTGCTGGCGAATCTCAACACCGAGAACGCCATCTGGCTGATCTATCTGGCCGCGCGTGGCTACAGCCCGTTCGCCATCGGCCTGTTTGAGATGCTGTTCCACGTCGCCAAGTTCGTCGCCGAAGTCCCGACGGGGATCTTCGCCGATCTGGTGGGCAGGCGCGCCAGCCTGCTCGCGGCGTGCGGCTTCGGCGTCGCGGCGGCGCTGCTGTTCCTCGATCCCACGCCGCTGACCATCTCGCTCTCGTTCCTGTGCTCTGGCGTTTCCTGGGCCTTCAAGGGCGGCGCGCAGGAGGCCGCCGTCTGGACGCTGGCCGAGGGCAGCCGCGACAAGCCCGGTCAGGAGACGGATACAGCGGGCCGCTACAGCCGGCTCTACAGCCGCTTCCTGGTCATCATGCTGATCGCCTCGGCGCTCGGTGACGCCGCCGCTGGCTTCCTGCTGAGCTGGAACCCGGCGCTGCCGTTCATCCTGCGCGCGCTGGGCGTCGCGCTGGCGGTTCCGGCGCTGCTGCTGATTCCGCGCCTGCGACCTGAGCACGCGGAGCGCCCGCGACCGCTGGCGCACCTGCGCGCCGGAGCGCGCGTCGCCTGGCGCAGCCCGCTGCTGCTGGGCTTGTTGCTGCTCTCCGCGCTGGAAGGCACGGTGTTCACGACCTCGAACTACTACACCCAGCTCTATCTGACGCAGATCGGGTATGGTGTAGCGGTGATCGGGGTAGTCTTTGGCGTGGGCGCGGTGATGGACTTCCTCTCTACCGGCGCCGCGCCGCGCGTGATGGCGCGCGTCATCCGGCGGCGGCTGATTCCCGCGCTCGTCGCGGGCGTCGCGTCGGGGCTGCTGCTGATGGCCACCGGGCAGGCGGTAGCCGGGCTGGCCGGCTTCCTGTTCATCTTCCGCGTTTGCGACGCCATGCTCGTTCCGGCGATCAGCACGGCGATCAACGCGCGCACGCCCGACGCCCAGCGCGCGACCGTCCTCTCGCTGGAGACGGGGCTCTTCAGCGGCGGCATGATCGTCGCCTTCCCGCTCTTTGGCCTGGGGCTGAGCCATGTCACCTACCAGCAGGGCTACCTCGGCGCGGCGCTGGCGTTGCTGGCGGGCGCGGGCCTGATTGTGGCGCTCGTGACCATTCTGCGCCGCCGGAACAGAATGGGGGAGCGTGATAGAATGGCGAGCGAGGAGACGGCGCGCGTATGAGGAGAACGGCATGACGTTAGCGGAGGCGGAAGACCTGCACGCCGCGCTCAGGCGCCGCTTCGGCTATGACGGGTTCCGGCCCGGCCAGCGCGAGATCATGGAGGCCGCGCTGGCCGGGCGCGACGCGCTGGCCCTCATGCCCACCGGCGGCGGCAAGTCGCTGACCTACCAGCTTCCGGCGACGCTGCTGCCGGGGCTGACGGTCGTGATCTCGCCGCTCATCGCGCTGATGAAGGACCAGGTGGACCGCATGGCGGCCAGCGGCGTGCCAGCGGCGGCGCTGACCAGCGCGCACGAGGCTGATGAGCGCGCCCGCGTGGAGCGCGAGGTGGTGGCGGGGAAGTATCACCTGCTCTATGTCGCGCCCGAGCGGCTGGTCAGCCCCGACTTTCTGGCGCTGCTGGATGAGGTCGGGCGGCGCCAGGGCGTCTCGCTGCTGGCGGTGGATGAGGCGCACTGCGTCTCAGAGTGGGGCCACGACTTCCGGCCTGAATACCGCCAGATCGGCGCGACCCGCGCGCGGTTTCCCCAGACGCCGCTGCTGGCGCTGACCGCGACGGCCACCGAGCGCGTGCGGGACGACATCATCGAACAGTTGCGCTTGCGTGATCCACTGGTCCACATCGCCAGCTTCAATCGCCCCAACCTGGTCTACGAGGTCCGCCAGCGCGACAAGGGCTCCTACCACGAGCTGCTCGACGCGCTGCGCGAGGTCCGTCGCGAGGAATCCGGCGCCCCGGCGATCATCTACTGCCAGGCGCGCAAGACGGTGGAAGACCTCTGCGAGCGGCTGAACGGCGATGGCGTGCGCGCGCTGGCCTATCACGCGGGGCTGCCCGCCGAGGAGCGCGCCCGCAACCAGGACGCCTTCATCCGCGACCGCGTGACGACGCTGGTAGCGACCATCGCGTTTGGCATGGGCATCGCCAAGCCCGACGTGCGGCTGGTCGTCCATATGAACACGCCGCGCAACCTGGAGAGCTACTATCAGGAGTCAGGCCGCGCCGGGCGTGACGGTGACCCCGCGCGCTGTGTGTTATTCTACTCGCCTGGCGACCGCATGAAGGCGATGTTCTTCATTGACCAGATGGAGGACCCCAGCCAGCGCGGCGTCGCTCTCCAGCAGCTCAACGTGGCGCTGGCGTGGGCGCAGAGTGATGGGTGCCGGCGGCGCGGCCTGCTGGCCTATTTCGGCGAGACGCTGCCCGGGGAAAACTGCGGCGCCTGCGATAACTGTCTGCGCCCGCGCGAGCGGCTGGACCGCACGGTGGACGCGCAGAAGCTGCTCTCGGCGGTCGCGCGGACGGGTGAGCGCTTCGGCCTGACGTATGTGATCTCCGTGCTGCGCGGCTCCAAGGCGGCGAATGTCATCGAGCGCGGGCACGATCAGCTTTCGGTCTACGGTATCGGGCGCGATCTGGATGCCGAGGAGTGGCGGCGGGTTGGCCGGGCGCTGCTGGCGCTGGGCGCGCTGACCGAGGTGGACGCCAGCGGACAGGGCTATCTGACGCTGCGGCTGACGCCTGTCGCCTGGGAGGTGATCCGCGGGCGGCGGCGCGTGGAGATGGCCGCGCCGGTCGCGCCGGTCGTTCGCGCGGGCCGCGACAGCGCGGGCGAGACGCTGGACGCGGAGGCGCGCGAGCTGTTCGAGCGGCTGCGGCGCGCCCGGCGTGAGCTGGCGGAGGAAATGGGCGTCCCGCCGTATGTGGTCCTTCCCGATTCGACGCTGCGGGCGATGGCTGTCCGGCGGCCTGATACGCGCGAGCGCTTCGGCGCGCTGCCCGGCGTCGGCGCGGCCAAGCTGGAGCGGTTCAGCGGCCCATTCCTGCGCGAGATCGCGGCCTGGCTGGACGAGCGCGGCCTGCCCGCCTGGCCAGAGGGCGACGCGCCCGCGCTCTGGCGGCCAGAGGAACGGAGAGCGCCGCGCGAACGGCGCGGCGGTGACAGGGTTCCCACCTGGCGTGTGACGCTCGACCTGTTCCGCTCAGGGCTGGGAGTGGAGGAAATCGCCGCCCGGCGCGGCCTCGCGCCCAGCACCATCGCCAGCCACCTGGCCGACGCCATCGAGCGGGGCGAGGATGTGGACACGAGCGTCCTTGTGCCGGCGGCGCATGCGCGGCGCATTGCGGAGGCGCTGGCGCGGCTGGGCGATACGCCGCTGGCGCCCATCAAGGAGGAGCTGGGCGAAGAGATCAGTTATGCCGAGATACGGTTCGTTCGCGCTGATCTGCGGCGGCGGGGGTAGCGGGTGAGATGGAAATGGCCACCGGAGAATCCGCGTTGGTCTCCGATGGCCGCCTGGCGATGGCGTTGTGGCTGGCGCGCGATTTAGCGCCAGAGGATATAGCCCAGCCCTTCGACCCGGCGCGGCAGGCAGCATGAGCCCGCCTCGACGAGGGTCTCGGAGAGCGAGCGAATGCGCTCCTCGATCTCGGAGATCGTGACGCCGAGCTGGTCAGCCAGCCATGCGGCGCTGATGATCTGCCCCGCGCGACGCATCAGGGTCTTGAGCAGGTCGCGCTCGGCGTCGGCGAGATTCACCTGGCGCTCTTGCAGGCGCACAGCGTTACTGGCCAGGTCAAAGACCAGGCCACGATAGCGCAGTGTCTCACTTTCCGCGCCATGCGCGCGGTGGCGCTTCGGGAAGCGCGTCCAGCTGGCTCCGGGAGGCGCATTGAATAGCGTTTCATCCGCCTCAATGGGTGGTTCCACAGGCATGTAGTCCATACGACATTCCTCCCTGGCTCGTTCGTATGGGCGCGCGAAAGGCGGCGCTGCCTGTTCCGGCCCAAAAGTGTCCGCTGGCGCCAGGGTCGTCACTGGCGCCAGCGGTAGTGGAGTGTCTCCCTACCACTGGCCCCAGTATATTCCTCTGACCTAAGTCATATATGAAGTGAATATGAATTCAAGATAAGAAACTGAAGAGGTGTGGGGTGCCGTCCGCTCGCGCGCCCGCAGCCAGGCGCGCGAGCCTGCCCAGAGGGGCGCCGCATGGTACAATACGCCCGCTCCAGCCGTTTGTAACTACAATACCATCGTGGCGCGGCTGACCAGCGCGCGGGGCGCGCGAAATGAACCGTTAAGAGGGGCGCGGTGATACTCGAACATCTGCTGACATTCGTTGGGGCGCTGCTCAAGCACATTATCGGGGTGCTGCTGCTCTGCTGGCGGCGCATGTTGCGCGCCGCGCTGATCGCGTTCGCCATCGGGGTCGTTGTGACCGTGCTGATCGCGGTGATTAGCTCAGGGCAGGCGGTCCCGAGCGCGCCCGCGCTGATCGTGGCGCTGCTGCTGGGCCTCGGGCTGGCGTATGGCGTGGCGCTGACGGTGCTGACTGAGGAACTGATTCTGGGAATCATTGATGTGATCAGCATGATCGAGGGCGATGTCAGCGCGGGCGCGCATATCGCCGAGATCGTCGGTGAGCGCGAGGTCGGTGAGGTGGGCCAGGGAATGCGGCGGTTCTTTGGCTTGCCGGTGAGCAAGCGCGCCCCCACACGGCCCGGCGCGACCCTGGCGCCGCTGACCCGCGTGAAGCCGCAGGGGCAGCCCGCTGGCGCGTCCACGCGCTCCGCCGCTTCCCCGCTGGTCGAAGCGGGCGTCGCCGCCGCTGGCGCCGCTCTGGCGGGAGCCGCGCGGCGCGCTGAGCCCGCTACGCCAGCCGCCGCGCCAGACGCCGCGCCGGAGGCGTCCGGCGAGCCTGTTCCCGCTGACCGCCTCCCTCGCATTACCTGGACATACGAGCATGAGGCTGTCCGCCCGCCCGCCGCGCCGGAGCAGACCGCCGCGCCAGCCGGGGAGCCAGGGGCGGAGGAGCCCGCGCCCATCGCCAGCGCCCCGCCGGATGCGTCTCCCGTCGAAACGTCGCCCGCCGAAACGCTTCCCGTCGAAACGTCTCCCGTCGAAACGCTTCCCGTCGAAACGTCTCCCGTCGAAACGTCTCCCGTCGAAACGTCTCCCGCGTCTGAGACATCCGCGTCTGAGACATCCGCGTCTGAGACATCCGCGTCTGAGACATCCGCGTCTGAGACATCCGCGTCTGAGACATCCGCGTCTGAGACATCCGCG
>JAKAIY010000104.1 GCA_021814145.1 Chloroflexota bacterium | reverse complement strand
GCCGCGCTGGCGTCCACTCTGCTCGTGGCGGCCTGTGGCACAACACCCTCAGGCACAGGCGCGAGCACATGCCCCCAGACAACCTCACTGATCGGCGCTGGCTCGACCTTTGACGCGCCGCTCTTCTCCCAGATGTTCACCACCTACGCCAACACAGGCTGCAAGATCCAGGTCAACTATCAGCCCGTTGGCAGTGGCGCTGGCATCAACCAGCTCCTGGCGCAGACGGTGGATTTCGGCGCGACCGACGCGCCAATGACCGACGCGCAGCTGGCGCAGAGCAAGAATGGGCCAATCCTGCATATTCCGATCACGCTTGGCGCCGCCTCGATAGGCTATAACCTGCCGAGCCTGTCCACATCCACGCATCTCAAGTTCACTGGCCCGGTTATCGCTGACATCTACCTGGGCAAGATCACCTTCTGGGATGACCCGGCGATTACGGCGCTCAACCCAGGCGTCACGCTTCCCCATCAGGCGATCACCGTTGTCCACCGCTCGGATGGCAGCGGCACGACTAGCATCTTCACGCACTATCTCTCGGCGGTGAGCCCGGAGTGGGCGAGCAAGGTGGGCGCCTCCACAACGGTCGCGTGGCCGGTCGGCGTCGGCGGCAAGGGCAACGCCGGCGTGGCCGCCAGCGTCAAGAGCACAGTAGGCGCGATTGGCTACATCGAGCTGGCCTACGTCCTCACCAACACCATCCAGTATGGCTCGGTGCAGAACCAGAGCGGCGACTACGTGCTGCCCTCGCTGGAGAGCGCGAAGACCGCCGCCGCGCAGTTCACCAACATTCCGGCGGACCTGCGCTTCTATATTGTCAACGCGCCCGGCGCTGGCTCCTACCCCATTAGCGGCTACTCCTGGGTGATCGTCTACCAGAACCAGACGAACACTGACAAGGGGAAGGCCATCGCGCAGACGGTGTGGTGGATGACGCACGAAGGGCAGCAACTCTCGACAGCGCTCAGCTACGTCCCGCTGCCGAGCGCGATTGTCGCGAAGGATGAGGCCCAGATCAAGGCGATGAAGTGCGGTAGCTCCGCCTGCTATCAGGGATAGGGCTTGCGGATAGCGCCCGTCAGCGGATACGCTTTTCTCATGACGGGTTTTTCGCGCGAGGCAGTTCTCCAGTATGGCGACGTGCTGTGGCTGGAGAACTGCCGCTAGCTGTGTAGATGGTCGCCGCGACGCGATCACCCGCACAGCCGGGGCAAGATGAGAGCGAGACGGAGAACAGGATGAGCATTCCTTATCCGAACGCGGAGAAGGTCCGGGCCATCGCGGAAAAGGTTCCGGCCACGGCGCGCTCCTGGCTGGAGAACCTGCGCGTTCAGGCGCGGCGGCCTGGCGATCTGATCTTCCGTGTCCTGATCTACTTCTTTGTCCTGCTGGTCATAATCATCGTCGCCGGCGTCACCTGGGTGCTCATCTATAACTCCTGGCCAACCATACAGGCCTTTGGGCTCAGCTTTCTCACGAACGCCGTCTTCGACCCGGTGCACAATATCTACGGCGTCGCGCCGGCGCTTTTTGGCACACTCTACACCTCGCTGCTGGCTATGCTCATCGCGGTGCCGATTGGCGTTGGCACGGCGATCTTTCTGGTAGAGTTCTGTCCGCGCGCGCTGCGGGCGCCGCTGGGGTTCCTGGTTGACTCGCTGGCGGCGATTCCCAGCGTTGTGCTCGGCCTCTGGGGCTTTCTCGCGTTCGCGCCGTGGCTGCAGAATACCGGCGAGCCGTGGCTTGCCCAGCATCTCGGCTTCCTGCCCTTCTTCCAGGGGACCCCACACGGCGTGGGCCTGCTCGCGGCGGTGCTGATTCTGGTGGTGATGGTCGTGCCAATCATCACCGCCATCTCGCGTGAGGTGATGCGGGTGACGCCGCGCGCGCAGCGCGAGGCGCTGCTGGCGCTGGGGGCGACGCGCTGGGAGGTCATCCGTCACGCGGTGCTGCCTTTCTCGCGCGTGGGCCTGCTCGGCGCGGCGATTCTGGGCCTGGGGCGCGCGCTGGGTGAAACCATCGCCGTGACGATGGTGATTGGCAATCAGGCTACCATCGCCAGCACGTTCATAGGCAACTTCAGTCTGTTCAATACGGGCTATACGCTGGCGAGCGTGATCGCGAACCAGTTTACCGAGGCGACACCGGGCCTGTTCTTTTCAGCGGTGCTGGAAGCGGGCCTGCTGCTGCTGATTATTACCCTGATCACCAACATTCTGGCGCGCGCGCTCGTGGCGCGTCTGGGCGCTCGCGGCGTGGGAGGTCAAACCGTATGAGCCAGGCGACAGAGGAAGCGATAAGGCCGGCGGCGCCAGCGCCACACCCCTTCCAGCCCCAGAAGGGAACGCTCGCGCTGCGGCGCAACGCTAGCAATCTGGCCGTGATCGGGCTGACGGGCCTGATTACGGTGGCCGCCGCGTCGTTCCTGGTTCTCATCACCTTCTATGTGATCCATCAGGGTTTCGCCTACCTGAACCTCGCCTTCTTCACCCAGCCGCCAGCCGCTATGGGGCAAGAGGGTGGCGGAGTCGCGCCAGCGATCCAGGGAACCATCATCCTGATCGTTTTGGCCGCGCTCTTTGGCGGACCTCCGGGCCTCTTCACCGGTATCTACCTTGCCGAGATCGGGCGCGGGCGATTCGCGAATATGGTGCGGTTCCTGGTGGACACGCTGACTGGCATCCCAACGATCATTTTTGGCCTGTTCGCCTGGGCGCTGATCGTCGTTCCGTCGCAAAGCTTCTCCGCCTATTCCGGCGGCATCGCGCTGGGGATCATCATGATCCCGACCGTCGCCCGGACGACGGAGGATGTGCTCCGTCTGGTGCCCGCCGAGCTTCGCGAGGCGTCCGCCGCGCTCGGCGCGACGCAGTCACGCACGATCCTGCGTGTCGTGCTGCCCGCCGCGCGCAGTGGCATCGCCACCGGCTTCATCCTGGCCGTCGCGCGCGTCGCGGGTGAGACAGCGCCACTGTTGATGACCGCGTTTGGCAGCCAGTTCTTCTTCACGAGCCTCAACCGGCCAGTAGCGGCGCTGCCGCTGCAGGTGTTCGTCTTTACCCTGAGTCCCTACCAGGCGCAGATCAACCAGGCGCACGCGGTGGCCTTCATTCTGCTAGCGCTTGTTGTGCTCGCCTCGCTGACGGTGCGCCTGGTGACTGGGGCATTCTCTGCCCGGGTCCGTCACTAATCCCGTTGTGAGCCTTGTTCTCTCGCGGCGTCGCGATACGAGCCGCGAGCCTGTCTGGAGAGCGCCGAATGTCCGTAGCGACCGATGTCATCAGCGTACAGCGTCTGAACGCGTGGTACGGCCAGAAGCAGGCGCTGTTCGATATCAACGTGAGCATTCACCCGCGTGACGTGACAGCGATCATTGGCCCGTCAGGCTGTGGCAAATCCACCTTTGTGCGCTGCCTCAACCGGATGCACGAAGAGGCGCTTGACGGGCGCGTCAGCGGCGAGGTTGTGATCGCCGGCGCCAACATCTACGCTCCTGGCATCCGGCCAATGTACGTGCGCCGGCATATCGGGATGGTCTTCCAGCACCCCAATCCGTTGCCCACGAGCAGCATCTTTGATAATGTCGCGATTGGCGCGCGGCTGAACGGCCTGGCCTCCGGGCAGGCGCTAAACGATCTAGTGGAGCGGAGCCTGCGCCAGGCGGCGCTATGGGATGAAGTGAAAAACCGCCTCAAGCTCCCCGCCGGGCAGCTCTCGGGCGGCCAGCAGCAGCGGCTCTGCATCGCGCGCGCTATCGCGGTCGAGCCCATGGCGCTGCTGATGGACGAGCCGTGCTCGGCGCTGGACCCCGTCGCGACACTCCAGGTCGAGGACCTGATCCACGAGCTGAAAGACCGTTATACGATCATCATCGTGACGCATAATCTTCAGCAGGCCGCGCGCGTCTCGGAGCGCACGCTGTTCTTCCTTCAGGGGCGCCTGATCGAAGAGAATGACACCCAGCTCATCTTCTCTCATCCGCGCCAGAAAGAGACCGAAGATTACGTGACAGGCCGCTTTGGATGAGACATTTCAGCCGACATGAGGGCGGCGTGCGGGCGCCGCGGGAAAGCGAAGGAGTCGAGCGGTGATGGTCCAGCGGGTTGACGAGCAGCAGGCGGATATCCAGCCAGCCGAGGAGCGGCGGGTAGACGCCCAGCTGGAGGAGTTCGCTCAAACTGAGGGGGAGGCGCCCAGCGCCGTTCGCGAGCCGCTAGAGCCTATCAAGCTGCGCACGCGCGACCTGAATGTGTTCTATGGCCAGTCGCATGCCCTGAAAGACGTCTCTATCGCGATTCCCACCTGCCAGGTGACGGCGCTCATGGGGCCGTCAGGCTGCGGCAAGTCCACCTTTCTGCGCGCGCTGAACCGCATGCACGATATGACCCATGGCGCGCGCGTCACGGGCCAGGTGCTGCTGGATGGCGAGGACATCTACGCGCCGGAGATGGATATTATTGACCTGCGCCAGCGTGTCGGCATGGTCTTCCAGCGACCCAATCCCTTTCCCACTTCAATCTTCGAGAACGTCGCGTATGGCCTGCGCATCAAGGGCAAGCGCTCGCGCGCGCAAATCCGGGAGATCGTCGAGCAAAGCCTGCGCGGCGCGGCGCTCTGGGAGGAGACCCGCACCCGGCTCAACGCCAGCGCGCTGGGGCTCTCAGGCGGCCAGCAGCAGCGGCTCTGCATCGCGCGGGCGCTGGCCGTGGAGCCAGAGGTGATCCTGATGGATGAGCCTGCCTCGGCGCTGGACCCCGTCGCGACGCTCAAGATCGAAGAGTTGATTGACCAGCTCAAGCAGAAGTACACCATCGTCATCGTGACGCACAACATGCAGCAGGCGGCGCGGGTCAGCCAGTATACGGGCTTCTTCCTGTCGGGAAGGCTGATTGAGTTCAACCAGACAGCGGAGGTATTCGCGCGCCCCCAGGACAAGCGGACGGAAGATTTCATCACGGGCCGCTTTGGCTGATCTGGCGTCGCCGCCCCGCCTTTCTTTATTCCCGCCCCCACATCCAGAGTGGGCGGTGGTTCGCGCGGGCGCTTACAGCAAAGTGCAGAAAGGTGTAGCATACAGCTGGCGATCAGGCATGCTCTGGCGAGCCGTCGACCACAGTACGTCTGCTCAACCTTTTGCAGATTTGCTCTAAGCCAGGCGGCCCGTGAGGGCTTCGCCGCGTGGCGCGCCGGAGCCAATGACATCCTTGGTGTCAATAGCGTATTCTACCGTATTATTGGCAATCGGGTAGGTAACAGGGAGAAGAGCGACGATGACACGGAAAGCGTTTCACCAGGAACTGCGCGACATCGAGGAGTCGGTAATCCAGATGGCGTCGCTCGTCGAAGCGGAGATCGCGCAGGCGATGCTGGCGCTCAGCAAGCGCGATCTCAATCTGGCGGAAGATGTGATCGTCAAGGATGACGAGGTCAATGAGATGCAGCGGGAAATCCGCAGCCACTGCATCGCGCTGATGGCGTTGCAGGCGCCCGTCGCGCGCGATTTGCGCGAGCTGGTGACGGTACAGCTGGTCATCAATGAGCTGGAGCGGATGGGTGACCACGCGGTCAGCATCTCCAAGCAGGCCATGCGGCTGAAGGACTTCGAGCCGTTGGGCCCGACTGGCGATCTGGTCGATATGGCGAAGACTGTGCGTGAGCAGGTGCGCGCCTGCATCCAGGCGTTTGTGGACGTGAATGTGCAGCTGGCCCGCGAGACGTGCGCCAATGACGACAAGGTGGACCATGCGTACCGCGAGATTCTCACCGAGATTATCCGCCTGATGTCGGTTGAGCCGGAAAAGGTCGCGCCCGCGACCAGCCTGCTCTTCATCGCGCATGACCTGGAGCGCATCGGTGATCGCGTTACCAATATCGGCGAAGATGTTGTCTATATGGTGACCAGCGAGATCGAGGAGCTCAACTGAGCGCCTGCGCGCCGCCAAGGACCCCGTCTCATGGAACAGCGACCAATTCTGCTCGTTGAAGATGACGCCGCGCTGCGCGATACGCTGGCGTATAACCTCCGTCAGGAAGGCTATGAGACGCTGACGGCGGCGGACGGCGTGACGGGGCTGGAGCTGGCGCGCGCGCGGCCCGTGGCGCTGGTGATCCTGGATGTGATGCTGCCCCGGCTGGATGGCCTGGAAACGCTGCGGCAATTGCGCGGGCGCCCGGAGACGGCGCGCGTCCCGGTGCTGATGCTGACCGCGCGCGTGGAGGAGAGCGATATCGTCGCCGGCCTGGAACTGGGCGCTGATGACTACGTCACCAAGCCTTTCTCCTGGAATGAGGTGCGGGCGCGGATACGCGCGCTGCTGCGGCGGGGCGCCCAGCAGGCGGAAGGAGCCGGGGCCGCGGAGCCTGCCGCGAAAAGCGGGCCGTTGCTGGTTAACGACCTGTTAATTGACGAGGAGCGGCGCGAGGTGCGCAAGGGTGAGCGGGTGATCGAATTGCCCGCCCGGCTCTTCGAGCTGCTCACCTATCTGGCGCGTCATCGCGGCATCGTGCTGACGCGCGGGCGGCTGCTGGAGCATGTCTGGGGCTACGAGTACGCGGGCGACACACGCACAGTGGATGTGCATGTGCGCTGGCTGCGCGAGAAGATCGAGGATGATCCGGCGAATCCCCAGCTCATCCAGACGGTGCGCGGCGTTGGCTACCGCTTCAAGGGGTAGAGGCGCAAGAGCCACCGCCCACAGGACCGCCGCGCCTGTGGGCGGTGGCTCCAGTTTAGTCGCGCGGCGCGCCATCGGTGGAAACGCCGTCATTCACGCTGGCGGAAGCCTGCTCCACCCCATCCGGCGCTTCAGCCGCCACATCGGTGGGCGCGCTGGCCTGGTCGCCCGGCGCGTCGCTGGCCACATCGGTGGGCGCGCTGGCCTGGTCGCCCGGCGCGTCGCTGGCCACATCGGTGGGCGCGCTGGCCTGGTCGCCCGGCGCTTCAGCCGCCACATCGGTGGGCGCGCTGGCCACGCGCTGTGAGCGGCGCTTGATGACATCCGTCAGCAGCAGTGGCGCCGCGAGGGACAGGCCCACCAGGAAGATGAGCGCCAGCGCGATCACGAATGGCGTCCGCCTTGTCAATAGGCCATCCAGGACACAGCTCACCGGCGCGCACACGGGTTTGGCCCTGGGCGCAGGCGTGACGCCGTCAGATGTTTGCGCCGTCGTGAAGAGCCACGGCGTTGGCCTGGGCCTCAGGGTTGCGGTGGGCTTGGGCGTCGCCGTTGGCTTGGGAGGCGGTGGCAGGACCGGCCGCGGCTTGGGGGGCTGCACGGGCGGCGGCGGCGGCGGCGTGTTGGTAGGCATCGGGACGGTAGGCCCTGAGTAGCCCACTGGCGTCGCGGGATAGTCGCTGGTGGCGTATCCCACGTACAGCGCCCCGTTGGGGGTCAGCTCCCAGTCGGCGTTGAGGGCCGCCGTCGCCGTCTGCGCCACTGGCGACAGGTAGACGTAGCTGCCCACCCACATATGGTTGTACTTGGAGGGCTGATACGCATATGGCCCCACCGCTGGATCAGGGTCGAGCGGCTCGCCCTCATAGACGTTAGCGGAGTAGGGGTACTTGAAATAGTCCGAGCCGCTCCAGCTGATAATCCCAGAGAGCCAGGTCTGGATAGGGACCGCCATCTCCATCTGCGGCTGGATGCCTTCATACGCTACGCCGCCGCCGGGGTCCCAGACGTGGATGGCGGTAATGCCGCTGGGGTTGGTCAGCGGATCGCTGGTCGCGTCCACGCCGGATACGACCACCGAGTGCTGGCCGTGGTCCACAAAGACGCTGATGGGCTGTTTGGTCCTTAGCAGGTCATCCACGATGTGGATCGTTGTGTCCCACGCGCCATTGGTGTCCACGATCACATGATACTGAAGGCCAGTCGCTAGCGTCAGCCCCTCGGCGAGTGAGCGCGGATCCGTGCCGAAGTCGCGCGCGATATCGGTTGGAACGTAGGGACCCCAGCCGCTTGTCGTGGGGTATCCCCACTCACTGGCGTTTTTGGAATCGTTGAGCGCGTAGATGACCGACTGTTGCGAGACCTGCGCCTGGGGGTTGATGTAGTCGGCGATCGCGGCGACGGTCGCGACGCCGCACCAGTTGCTGCCCTGCTGCGGCCACCCGGCCTCGGCCACCGCCGCGCTGATATCGAGCGCATACGGGTTCGGCGGAGTCGTGGGCGTCGCCGTCGGCGCGGTTGTCGCGGTCGCGGCGGGAGTGTCTGTCGCGGTAGGGGTGGAAGTATTCGTCGCCGTCGCGGTATATGTCACCGTCGGGGTGTTGGCGGAAAGCGCGGCGTTCATTGAGGCGCCGTAGAAACTCGCGCGCTCCGCCGCGCTGACAATCTGGCTGCGCAGCATTGTCCCGGAAAGGATGGCAAGCGCGAGCGCGCACGTGAGCGTGAGCGTGAACCTGCGCGAGACACCGCCCAAACGCTGTCGCCGCTCGCGCCGTCGCATCCATGCGCCCTTTCTCTTCCCGTCGCCTCGCAAACGTTTCCTCCTCGCTGGCCGCGTAGCTTGAACGGATTCGGCCTCACCGCCTGATGACGCGCGCCAGAGACCGCTACCCATGAGGCCTGGATGTCTGGCGCATGGTTGTCTAGCATAGCGAACATCCGCTGTTCTGTCAACGCTCATAGCCGCCTGGTTCGAGGCCTGGCCTCACGCCAGGATGACCCATTTGGGGCGCCTGGAGCCGGACCATGGTCCGGCTGCCGGATTGGCCCGTAAGATGCGTAAACGATCGGGACGAAGCGGCCAGCCCATGCGATTCATCAGGACTGTCAGCGGGCGCGGTTACTTCGCTCGTTATCTCTCGTCTCTGCCTGTGAAGCGCGCATACGCGCGGCGAGCACGTGACCGCGCGAACACGGGCCACGCAAATGAAGGGGTTTGGGCGTTGGTGGAATTCGGCGTCACGGAGTATGCGCTCGTCTTCCGTCGCACACTGCGCCAGCGCGCCGGAGACGGAGGCGCTCGCGCCATTTGGACAGTCGCGCGGCCCATCACCCAGCCGACCCGGCAAGTGGACGGCCTGCCGCGCGATGTGTCGCAGGTGTTCGTTGTCCCCATCTGCTCGACACTGGCGCTCGACCGCGCCGCTTACGAGCAGTTCCTCATGCGCAGCGGCGCCCTGACGCGCGCGCTACGGGTGCTGAACCGCCTGACCTTCGCCCAGCCGCAAACGGCGGAGAACGCCCGCAAGCAGGTCCAGTCCATCGTGATGGCGGCGGAAGTCAACCACATTGTGCGCCGCCTCTCGGCCTGAGTGATACCTTGACTGCCCCCTCTCCCGCGCTGTGTGGGAGAGGGGGTTTTCGCGCATCTGACGCATGCGGCGCGTATGAGCGGCGCACACCCGTTGAATGAAGACCGCGTGATTGGCTTCACCTCCGGAACGCCGCGATTCTTCCGCCGGGTAGCGCCCACGCGATACGCAACGAGATGACAAGAGATAGCGAGCGTCTGTAAAAGCGCGCCTCCCCCATCAAGAAAAATACTCACCCCTGATAATGACCAGCAGATTGTTCGTGAGCGTCAAAAAGAGGCCAAAGCGGTATTGCGCCATATGCGGCCGCTCCTCAGTCGTTCCGGTCGAAACCTGGCGCTGTCAAGCGCCGCGCGCCCCGAGAGCGGGGCCAAAAAGCTGGGCGGTTCGCGTTGGTGGAATCGCGCCGGGGCTCTCCTCCGTCATCGCGCCTCACCACGGCGAATCCGCCGGGGAATCCACCGGGCGCTCCGCCAGCCGCATCACGCCGCCGCGCCCGCCATAGAGCGCGTCGCAGTAAATGGCCAGTTTTCGCAGCGTGGGGATGCGCTCCAGCTCGCGCCGGTCGCCCAGCACGATCAGCTTGCGCTGCGCGCGGGTCAGCGCGACATTCAGGCGACGCGGATCGGCGAGGAACTCGGCGCCGCGCCCGCCCCACTCGGGAACGGTGGGCGCGCCGCCGAACGCGAGCAGGATCACTTCGCGCTCGGCCCCCTGGAAGCGGTCCACGGTATCCACCACAACCGCCGCGGCGCCCTCGCGCCCATCTCCAGCCCGTAGCGCCTGAAGCGCCTGGCGAATGGCGGCGACGTGCGCGCGCCAGGGAGCGATAACGCCGATGCGCTCCGGCGCGACGCCGCCCGCCAGCAGTTCGCGGATGAGCTTGCGCGCCGCCAGCGCCTGCGCCCGGCTGACCTTACCGGGGCGCTCGTTCGCCAGTGGCGGGATGTCGAGCAGGACGAGCGGGCGCGCGGGATCGAGGGCCGGCGCCAGCGGGCTAGCCAGGTTGAGCCGTGGCGCCACCAGCGCCGCCGTGCGCGCCGCGCCGTCCGTGACCAGCGCGCCGCCGTAGAATGTCTTGCTGGGGAAGTCGCAGATGATGGGGCTCATGCGATATTGCCGCCGCAGCGCGACGCTGGCCGTCTCGCCCCAGCGCTCCAGCAGATCGGTGAAGAGCGGGCGGCCTAGCCCGGCGCGCTCCGCTTCGGCGCTCATCACCAGCGGCGGAAGCTGGCGCTCGTCGCCCGCGAGGATGAAGCGCCGCGCCAGCCGCAGCGCGCCAAGCAGCGCAGGCGTTGTCAGCTGCGTCGCCTCGTCCACGATCGCCAGGTCGAAGGCCAGCGCCTCGCCCGCGTCATCGAAGTCTTCCGCCGACCAGGTCGCCGTGGTGGCGGCGACAACCTGCGCGCGGGCCAGCGTCTCCCGCAGCAGGCGCGGGTTAGGCTGCCCGCGCGATGAGAGCGGCTCCCCGGCGGCCTGCGCGGCGGCGCGGGCGCGCTCCACCAGCCGCCAGGGATGCAGCGCGGGCGCGACGCTCAGCGCATGCCCCAGCCGCACGGCCTCAACGCCTGGCTCCGCGACGACCCGCGCCAGCATCGTATCCACCGCCTGGTTCGTGAAGGCCGCCAGCAGCACACGCTGGCCGCGCGCCACCGCCCGCCGGACGATCCCCGCGACCACTGCCGTCTTGCCCGTTCCCGGTGGCCCCTTGACCAGCAGGAAGTCGCGCGCCGCCAGCGCCCGCGCCACCGCTTCGCGCTGCTCCGTGTTGAGCGCGCCGGACGGGTCATCCACTGTGGGAACAGGATCGAAGGCGGGGGCGCGCTCGCCCGCCACCAGCGCCTTCATGCGCGGGTCGGCGTCGAGCCAGCGCCAGAGGTTGCGCGTGGTGCGGTCGTGGGTGATGTCGCTGCCGTAGCGGTCAATCAGGGCGGGCTGGCGGATGCGCTCCGGCGTCCAGACGGTCACGCCGCGCTCATCCAGCCGCAGAATCGAGCCGGTGACGATCTCGCCGCCGATGGGGTCGCCATCGCTGAGCAGGACCGCGTCACCTTCGCGAAGCTCCGATGTGTTGTCGCAGTGAAAGGTGTATTCCCACTCGCCGCTCTCCGTCAGCCCCGGCTCACCCACCTGCGTCAGGCCACCCAGCGCCACGCCCGCCGCGCAGCGCTCCTCCGGCGTCTGGCGCCAGAGCGCGCGGGCCTCGTCCTCGACGGCGCGGGCCTCCAGCCGTAGCAGTTCTGTCCAGTGGCTGAACCACCGCGCGTCGGCGGGGTCCACCGGGACGGCGGGCGTGTCGTCGGGTGGTGGCTCCCAGCCGAGCAGGCCAGATGCGCGCTGGCAGACTGTTCGCAACATGCAGCGGCCGCATTTGGCGGCGCCGGGCGGCGCGGGAACGGCGCCGGTAGCGTGGATCAAGGCAAGCTGGTTGCGCAGATCAAGCACGCGCAGCAGGTCGCGCACGGTGAAGGGGATGACATGCCCTTCGGCCTGGCCCGGAGTCCCGCTGTAGAGCAGCGTCGCGGCGGCTTTCTGGCGATCCGCTGGCTGGCGCACGGTGAGCAGCGTCTGATAGCCGTAGACCTGCCAGCGATGCTCGCTCTTGGGCAGTTGCGCGCGTACCTGGCCGGTCTTCAGCTCCAGCAGGGCATCGCCGCCGGGGCCACGCGCGAAGAAGTCGAGCCGTCCCCTCAGCCCGATTTCGGGGGCCAGCAGCAGCGTCTCGGCGCGGATGTCAGGCGGCGCGGCCCACAGCCCCGCGCGCTGGCCGCCGTACCACTGCGCCAGCGCGTCGAGATGCGGCAGGGCGTCGGCGCGCAGGGCGTCGGGGTCAAGCTGGCGCAGGGCGATGCTGGTGGCCCGCGCGCCCAGCGCCTGATCGAGCGGCCCGGCGACATCCGGCTCACCCGCTTTGAGCATCTCCTTGAACGCCTGATGGGTGATGATTCCCTTGAGCGTGGCCATCGTGGGTGGCGAGGGAACCATGCGCCGCAAAGGGTACTGCCGCGCGCAGTATCCGGCGTTGTTGATGTCGGTGATGTTGAGCAGCAGGTCGGGCTCGATGATGAGCGGGCTGACCGGGCCGGCAAGGTAGCGCTGCCCGCCCGCGCGCTGGAGATGATAGACGCGGACGCGCAGCCCGGCGGCGCGCTCGCCCGCCTCGACGAGCGCGCGGACAGTGGGGCGAGTGTGGTCGCCCAGCGCGATGACGGCCTCCGCGCCATCATCCAGCCGCAAGCGAACGGCGGGGCCGCCGTGACCCGCCAGCCGCCCGCTCGCGCGGACCAGCGCGCCCTCCAGCCAGGGGACCGCGCAGGGCCGCGCGTCGAGCCGGCAGGCGAAGCAGCCCGCCGCGCGCTCCTCGCCCGGAGCCGCCACGCCCGCCGCCAGTCCTTCGCGCATGCCGCCCTCCACTCGCGTCCGCTTGCATCGTGGGGCAGTGTAGCCGTCGAGCGGGGGGCGCGTCAACCCGGCTGGATCGCAGTTCCCCAGGCGGTGTCAACGGCGCCAGATGGCGGCGACGGCGGCGGCGCCCTGGGCGGGCCCTGTCGCGATGCGGTGGTGGCGCTGGAGGAACGGGCGCTCGACGAACTGGTAGGACAGGTAGGCGATGACAAAGACCGCGATGACACGTCCGGGGAGCGAGAGCGGCAGAAGGAAAGGAAAGACCGCGTGGAGGATGGGCAGGTGCCAGATGTAGACGCTGTAGGAGATGTGGCCGACGAAGCGCAGCGCGGGAAGCTCGAACGGCGCGCGCAGCCACGGGCCGCCCCAGACGGCGCTCAGCAGGATCGCGCTGTAGCCTACGCCGGTCGCTAGCGGGTAGAGCAGGACATCCCACCCCCACTGCGTTCCCGCCTGATAGAGGACGGTCCCCAGCGGCCAGAAGATGGCGCAGGGAACCATGACGGCGAGGCCAAGGAGCGCCAGGCCCGCCGCGATGGGCCGCAGCCGCTCGCGCCGGACGCCACGCGGGCCCATCGCCGCGGTATAGAGCGTGGCGGCGATGGCCCCGACAAGAAAGACTTCCAGGTATTTGCCCTGCATGCCGATGAGTATCAGCCCCAGCCACCAGAGCGCGGTGATCGCGCCACCCGTGTTCGGCGCGCTGGCGGGCAGGCTGCCCATTATCTGAGCCCCAATCCAGCGGATGGCGAGCGCCACGGCGATCATGCCAAGCAGGCTGACGATCACATGCTTTACGGGCCGCGGGCGCTCCTGGCCGCGCCCGCCACGCCACGCATGCCCGGCGATCCAGGCCACGGCGGCGGCGATCCAGGGCAGCAGCAGATAGAACTGCGCCTCGACGGCCAGTGTCCAGAAGGGGCCATCCAGATCGCGGTTATAGCGCGGGAAGATGTCGTGGATGAAGAGCGCGTGGGTAAGGGCGTTGAGCCATACAGGGTCTTTCGCGATCCGCCAGCTGAGCGCCAGCAGGATGGCGAGCGCCACCCAGTACGCGGGCAGGATGCGCAGCGCCCGCTTCTTGTAGAAGCGGGCGGCTGGGGGCAGCGGCTTGCCAGTCAGCATGGCGTGGGTGTAGGGGCGGAAGAGCAGGAAGCCGGAGAGCGTGAAGAAGAGCTGAACGCCCGTCGCCAGCACATACCAGAAATTGCCCACCGCCCGGCTCCAGGGCTGATACTCGACATGCATGAAGAGCAGGACATGGAACAGGACGATGCTGAGGGCGGCGATGGCGCGCAGGCCGTCCAGCGCGCGAATCTCCGCCGGACCGTTATCCAGCGGAAGGAGGAGCCGCCAGCTAGAGCGCCAGGATTTCTCCATGCCCGGCGCGGTGGAAGCGCGCTCCACGCGCGCCTCTATCCGCTCCTGCCCTACGGCCATGCTTCGCTCCCTGTGAACGCTCTTATAGCCTGCCCGCTTGCCGCGCGCGAGCCGCTGATGGACACAAAGCTGTAGTATAACCTACTTCCACCATGCGGCGTCAGGGCCATGTGCTTGTTATCAGGGGGGCGCCAGCGTCAACGCCCACGGCGAGTGGGCGAACGCATGCGCGCCTGAAGGACTCCGTGCGGGAACTCCGAGCCTGTTATGGGGCTTTGATTCACAACGCTTGGTGTCCCACAGGGTTCGCCTTCGTAGATCCGCGACGGCGGGCGTGGACCCGCGACGGCGGACCGGGTGGCGGCGCGGGCCGCCTTGAGGCGCGTATGGGGCGCCGCTACTCTCCCAGGCGCTCGTGCAGCTCCCGGATGCGCTGGCGCACCTCATCGAGCGTCGTCACGCCCAGCTCTTCCATCTCCTCCTCCAGCGACTCCAGCTCATCAAGGAGCGCTATCGCGTCGTATTCTTCGTTCTCCAGCTCCTCCATGCCGCCTTCTTCTTCCTCGTTCTCGTGTCCGTATCCGGGACCGCGCCCGTTCGTGTCTGCCACTGTCTAAATCCTCCTCGCGCTCTGTGCGCTCTCTATCACTACCATCCACGTCTTCCGCATCATCGGCGCCCACGCCATCAAGATGGCGTCCCATC
>JAKAIY010000103.1 GCA_021814145.1 Chloroflexota bacterium | reverse complement strand
TCGGCGGAGCGCTGGTCCTGGCTGATCTCGACTGGCGCGCGCAGCTCGCGCGCCGCCTGCTCCAGCCGTTCACGACTGATGCCAAAGGGGTAGATGCGCACCGCGCGGCGGCGGCCAGCGACGACCCCCGCGCCCAGCGTGCCGGTTGGCTCCAGCGCCTCACTGGCGACCTCATCCTCCGGCTCTTCGCAGGCCGCGTCCCAAACGGCCTCCGCCTCGTCGGCGGCGTAGCGCGGATCGGTGAGCGCCCGGCCACCCCTGGCGCTCGTGGCCCAGGATGACCAGGAAGCTGGCGACCAGCCTTCGCGCGCGCCGCGCCCGCCACGGCCACGGCCACGCGCGGCGCCATCGCTGAACGACTCGCGCGCGCCGGCGCCGCCCCAGACGGATGCGTCTGGAGGGGTAACGGTGATACGGCGCGTGGTGACGTGGTCGGCGTCATCACGGGTGCGGCGCTCGGCGGTCAGCGGCTGGCCGCGCAGCAGATCATCCACCGCGCTGGCCACATCGGTGTGGACCGTCACTTCGCGCCAGTTCTCCTGCTCAACGAGGACATCGAAGGTGGGTGGGGCCTTGCGCTCCAGCACCGTCTTCTGCGTCCCCCGCCGCCGCGCCTCCTCATCCCCCAGCGTCACCGCCTGTATGCCTCCCACCAGGTCCGCCAGCGTCGGGTTCAGCAGCAGGTTGTCCAGCGTGCGCCCGTGCGCCGTGCCCACCAGCTGCACCCCCCGCTCGGCGATCGTCCGCGCCGCCAGCGCCTCCAGCTCGGCGCCGATCTCGTCAATCACGATCACCTCAGGCATGTGGTTCTCCACCGCCTCGATCATCACCGCGTGCTGCTCCGCCGTATGCGCCACCTGCATGCGCCGCGCGCGGCCAATGCCGGGGTGCGGGATGTCGCCGTCGCCCGCGATCTCGTTGGAGGTGTCCACCACCACCACCCGCTTGCCCAGCTCGTCGGCCAGCACGCGCGCCGCCTCGCGCAGCAGCGTCGTCTTGCCCACGCCAGGCCGGCCCAGGATCAGGATGGACTTGCCTTGCTCCACCACATCGCGGATCAGGGCGACGGTGCCGCGCACGGCGCGGCCCACGCGGCAAGTGAGGCCGATGACCTCGCCGCGGCGGTTGCGGATGGCGCTGATGCGGTGCAGCGTGCGCTCGATGCCCGCGCGGTTATCGTCGCCAAACTGCCCGATGCGCCCAATGACATACGCCAGATCTTCTCGTGTGACCACCTCCTGACTAAGGATGACTTCGCCCTCTGGATAGCGCCCCGTTGGGAGACGGCCGAGATCGAGCACGATCTCCAGCAGGTCCGCGCGATGTTCGAGGCGGGTTATCGTCTCGATAAGGCGCGGAGGGAGCGCGGTGAGGAGGGAACTGAGATCATCGGAGATGATTTCTGGCATAGTGTGTCGCTACCACCTTCATTAAGACGTGTTGGGGATGTCCCAAGCCCCTTTACGTCGTAGGCCACCTGAGAGTTTCGCGAGTTGAACGCTGGGACACCGCGAGAATAGGCCAGGCGCGCCGCGAGATGTCGCACCAGCAGCGCGTGCGCGCCCTGCCGCTCGAAACCGGCGGCGCGCAGCGCGTTAATCGTGGCCGTCTCGTACTCGCGCGCGGAGCAGACGATTGGGCGGGGCTGGTCCGCGGCGAAGATGCGCAGGGCGAAGCGCAAAAGCGAGAGCGCGACGGCTGGCTCATCGGGATGGGCCAGCAAGGTGAGCCGGTGGGGACGCTCGCCGCGTCCCTGGCGCAGGCGGAGCCAGCCGCTCATCAATGGGCCGCTCTCGTGGACAAAGGCGGCGCTGGCGGGCTCGATAACCGGCAGATACCACGCGCGCCCGCCAGCGGCGCGGGTATGGATGAGCTCATCGGCGGTGAGGCTCTCGGCAAGCTGGGTAACACGCGGCGTGCAGGCGTCGTAGAGCCGCAGCAGGCTCCAGGCGTCCTGCCGCCGCCAGGAGCGCAGGCGCATGCCCGCGTAGACCTCAACCGTGGCGTCAGAGCGGACGAGCGACGGCGCGCGGCGCGACAGGGGCGCAAGCCGCCCTCCGCTGTCGCGCTCCGGGCGGGAGGCGAGGGGCGTCTCGTTGAGGAGGGCGGAAGCGGCGTGATCGTCGAGCGCGCGCAAGCCCTGCGCCGCGCTCTCCAGCGCCCAGGTGGACTCACGGGCGTAGCGCTGGAAGCCGAGCTTCCCGAACAGCTCCAGCTCGGGACGCTCCTCCTCGACACGGGCGAAGACGCGATGGACGCCGGACTTGATGGCGGCGTTGAGCGCGTACTGGATGAGGGCCAGCAGCGTGTCATCCTGGCTGGCGGGCGCCGGGGCGCTGGTGGCGCTCTCGGCGTCGGGCGCCGGGGCGGATGGCATGGAGGCGAGGTAGGCGAGATCCCATGCGAGGCCGCCGGGGCGCGCGCGCGCCTGGGCAAGACCGAGCAGACGCCAGTGGTCTTCGGCGAGCCAGGTCTGCGCGTGCGGGGTGATCGGGAGAAGCGCGGTGACAATGGCGCCGAGGCCGCTGCGCGGCTCGTCATCGTCGAGGGCGGCCACAAAAGAGGCGAACTCGCTCTGGCGCATCCGCGCGCGCTGGTCGAGCGCGCGTACAATGCCGGGCAAATTCACGTTCAACACTGGCCGTATCACCAAGACGCAGCCCCCTGTGTCTCTGCGCGTGGCCTTTCGGACGGCGCCGGGTCGCGGGTCGCGCGAGCGTCAGCGCTCACGCGGGCGATTCCCTGGCCGCAAGGCCACCGGATACCTGAAATCACGCGCTCAGGACAGCGCCGCGTCCGCGCGGACAGCGGCGGTCGCCATGCGGGCGATATCCAGGAAGTAGGCATGGAATCGCGGATCGTCTGTCACCTCGGGATGGAACGCCGTGCCGAGCAGGGAACCCTGCCGGACGGCCACGATGTCGCCAGGAGCGCCGAAAAGCCCGGTCTCGATGCGGGCCAGAACCTCGACTCCGGGACCAGCGCGCTCGACAATGGGCGCGCGGATGAAGACGGCGTGATAGGGCTCATCACCGAGCGCGGGCACGCTGATCTCCGCCTCGAAGCTCTCGCGCTGGGCGCCGAAGGCGTTGCGGCAAACGCGAACGTCCATCGCCGCCAGCAGCGGCTGCCCGGCGAGGGCGTTGTCCGTCTCGCGGGCGAGGAGAATCAGCCCGGCGCAGGTCCCCCAGACGGGGAAGCCGCGCGCGATGAGGTCGCGAATGGGCTGGACGAGGTCGTAAGCGACCATCAGCTTGCCCATCACCGTGCTCTCGCCGCCGGGGATAATGAGACCGTCGAGACCATCCAGGTCGCGCGGGAGGCGCACTTCGCGCGTGCGCGCGCCAAGGCGCTCCATCGCTCTGAGATGCTCGCGGAAATCACCCTGAAGCGCGAGCGCGCCAATGGTCAGTGGCCGTTCCGTCTCTGTCGCTGTCATCCCCATTCCGCCTCCGCGAGTGTTCTCCGGGCCGAAGCCCCGGCGTTCCTGGCGCCCTGCCTCCGGCCTGGTCACATTGTATCATGCGGAGGCGTGGCGCCGGTTGATCCAGCGCTAGACCAGAATGCGCAAGACAGGCGCCAGCCAGTTAACCGGCGCATGGCCAGCCGGCGCCGCTCTGGCGCTCAGCTCAGGAACGTGAACGTGGCGAGCGCCGGCTGGAAGCTGGCCTGGTCGGCGGCGGCGAAAGCGGACCGGGCGCCCGCCTGGCTGGAGACCGGGACGAGGCGGACGATGGTGTAGACATAGCCGCCGTGGTTGGCGGTTATCGCGACCGCGTAGGCGTATTGATCGGCGTATTGCTTCCCGTTGGCGTTCAGGATCTCGACATCGGCGGATTCCTCAGTCCAGGTCTGACCAGCGAGCGTAATCGCCGTGGGCTTTGAGATGTTCGTGGCTTTTGTTCCGGTGGGAGCCGCGAGACCGTCCAGGTAGTTGGTGTCAATCGTGGCGGCGTCAAGATAGACGGGCGTTCGCTGGAGGGCGATATTGATGCTGGCGCCTGTCCGTGGATCG
This sequence comes from Chloroflexota bacterium, assembly GCA_021814145.1. Lineage (GTDB taxonomy): Bacteria > Chloroflexota > Ktedonobacteria > Ktedonobacterales > JADMIN01 > JAKAIY01. The sequence goes on along the minus strand of JAKAIY010000103.1, from coordinate 10,910 downwards.
TAGAGAAGGACCCAATAGGAGTCTGGCGGCGTATTTTGCTCCTTGGTGAGCCATCCAGTGGGGTAGACGATGCGGTAGAGGCCGGGGCGGGTGTACGCGATGCTCGCGGGCGTGACGCTGGGGCTGGCCAGGGCGGCGGTCGCGGTAGGGCCTGCCGCCCGCTGGGTGAAAGGAAGCGCGCCGTTGACCGCCAGGGCGGTGACAGCGACGATGGCGAGCAGCAAGACAGCGAGCGCCAGCATGCTCAGCCCGCTCAGGCCGCGCGTGACGCGCCGCTTTGCGCTCGCCGCCTCAGGCGGAAACAGCGCGGATGCGGGCAGGTCGCGCGTTGCTCCTGTTTCGCCTCCGCCCGCCGCTGGCGCTGGGGATGGGGAGGCGGGTCTGGTGGGGAACTGCTCGAGCGGAACGGGGCGCGTCTCGCTATCGTCATGGGAGTCCTGGATGACGCTGGGCGCCTGATCGGTGGCGAGGAGCGAGGCGCCACAGGCCGGGCAATAGGTTGGGGGCTGGGGAGCGCCGGATGTGCTAATCCGCCGTCCACAGACAGGGCAGGCGATGGTTGACATAGCGGATATGCCCCTATTCTCCTGTGGGTCGTACAATTCGGTGGCGCTGGCCGTTATTGAATATAACGAGCAGAGCCCAAAGCGGCGTGCTCCGGATCGCGGCGTGTCAGACAGAGCGCCGCGCTCCCTGAATAAGCACAGCCTCTCTGGGAACATTTCCCGGACGTTTCTTTATGCCTGGTCTTAAGGAATACGGTGAGCGAGCGCGCCGCGCGTCCATGCCAGGACTCTCAGCCAGACGCATTGACGTTCGCGCGAAGCTGCCACTATAGTGCGAAGCGAACATAAATCACACACAAGACCAGTAGCGCTTGATGGTATCGCGCGAGGCGGCTTGGGCGGCTAGACGTGATGGCGTGGCGGCTGATGGCGCAATGGCTCTGAAAAAGGCATCGTAGCGACGTTATCCGCGTGGAGGAAGTTCGGTGGAGGCGCGGCCCGCGCGAGTCATGCGCTGGGGGCGCGCCGTTGGGTGAACGCATCTGAAAACGGCGCGCGTGGCGGTCGCCGGAGCGACCGGGTGAGATGACCGCGCACGCGCCGCCGGATTTCAGAGGGGGATGTGAGCATGTTCAGACGGGGTGATGAGCCAGACGCCACCTGGGGTGGCCCAAGCAATCCAGACACTTCACGCGGCCCGCTCTCAGGGCGTATCGCGCCTACCGGGACGATCGCTGGCGGCAGTTCAGGGCTGTCTACCGGACCCGGCGGCCCGCCTTCGCGCGTGGGTGGCCAGAATGGCGGCCAGGACGGATCGCCGCGCGGACCGATGGCCCCGCCAGCGGGCGCAGCGCCGTCGCAGCGCGAGAACAACCTCTTCGAGCTCAAGCGCAAGGTCCAGGCGGCGCTGATCGCCGAGCTGGACCCCAAAACGGACCTCTCGCAGACGGCGGTGGTGCGTCACCAGATCGAAGAACTGTTCAACCGCATTCTCTCGCAGCAGCAGATCAACCTCGCGCGGCAAGACAGGCAGCGCCTCTTCGAGGCGATCGCCGCCGAAATCCTGGGCTACGGACCCATCGAGCCTCTGCTGAACGATGACAGCGTCAACGAAATCATGGTCAACGGGCCGCGCTCGGTATTCGTGGAGCAGAATGGACGGCTGTTCCGCACGGATGTGCGCTTCCGCGATGACGATCACGTGATGCGCGTCATCGAGCGCATTGTCTCGCCGCTAGGGCGGCGCGTGGACGAGTCGCAGCCATTCGTGGACGCGCGCCTGCCTGATGGCTCGCGCGTGAACGTGATTATCCCGCCGCTCTCGCTGATCGGCCCAGTGATCACCATCCGGAAATTCTCCCGGCGCCCGCTCACGCCGGATGATCTGGTGCGGCTGGGCACCGCCACGCCGGCGATTGTTGATTTCCTGCGGGCATGCGTCGAGGTGCGGCTGAACATCCTGGTGTCCGGCAGCACCGGTAGCGGCAAGACGACGCTGCTCAACGTGCTCTCCGGCTTCATCCCCGGCGATCAGCGCATTGTCACCATCGAGGACGCCGCTGAGCTCCAGCTGCGGCAGGAGCATGTGATTCCGCTGGAATGCCGTCCCGCCAACATCGAGGGCAAAGGGCGCATCGCGGCGCGCGATCTGGTGGCGAACTCGCTGCGCATGCGGCCTGACCGGATCATCGTTGGTGAGGTCCGCGGCGGCGAGGCGCTGGACATGCTCCAGGCGATGAACACCGGTCACGACGGGTCGCTCACGACGCTGCACTCCAATTCGCCACGTGACTCACTGCGCCGTCTGGAAACGATGGTGCTGATGGCGGGCATGGACCTGCCGCTGCGCGCGATCCGCGAGCAGATCTCGAGCGCCATCAACCTGATCGTCCACCAGGAGCGCCTGCGCGACGGCTCGCGCAAAATCACCAACATTACCGAGGTGGTGGGCATGGAGGGTGATGTGATCACGCTCCAGGACCTGTTCGTCTTCGAGCAGTCCGGCTATGAAGATGGGCGTGTGGTGGGCAGGCTACGGCCCACCGGCATCCGGCCTTCCTTCATCGAGGAGTTTGAGATCGCCAATATTCATCTGCCACCACAGATGTTCGGCTATGGCGACGGCGCCCAGTGGCGCGGTTAGCCGCCAGCGGTTGCGAGATTTGGGGTATATGGAAGCCATTTCACTGGCCTTGGGCGGCGTAGCGTTCGCCGTGCCATTCGCGTCGCCACTGGTTCTGGCGGCGATCTCGAATCAGGCGCTCGGTGTCGGCGCGCTGGTCGCGCTCAGCGTGATTGTGCTCTTTATCGGCTTGCAGCGGACGATTGACGGGCGTTCCGACGCGTTGCGCAAGCGCTTCGACGAGATGGGCCTCGTTGCGCCGCCGCCGGAGGAGCAGGCATCCAAGAAGCCCGGCCGTGGCTTCTTGGGGAAGCGGCCCAAGCGCCCGTCGCGGCGCACGCCGGATGCGGCGGACTTTGAGGTCGCCAATCGCACGTTCACCCAGCGCATGGCAAGCGAGCTGGCGCAGGCGGACCTGAAAATTACGGTCGGCGAGTTCCTCACGATCAGCGGCGTGCTGGCGGGAACGGGCGCGCTGCTTGGCCTGGCGATGCCGCTCTCGACGCTGCTGGGCCGGGCGCTGCTGGCGCTAATCCTGTTGCTGGCGGGCATCTATGGCCCGCGCATCTGGGTCGCGCAGCGGCGGCGGGCGCGGGCGCGCAAGTTCGACGAGCAGCTGCCCGACATGATCAATCTCATGGCGGGCGCCCTGCGCACAGGCTATGCCTTCATGCAGGCGATGGAACTGGTCGCGCGCGAAGGGCCTGAGCCCTCACGCCAGGAGTTCGCGCGCGTGGTGCGCGAGGTCGGCATCGGCCTCTCGCCGGAAGAGGCGCTGTCGCATCTGATGGATCGCATGCAGTCCGAGGACCTGAACCTGCTGGTGACCGCTGTCAACGTGCAGCGCGAGGTTGGCGGTAATCTGGTCGAGGTGCTGGAGGTGATCGCCACGACGATCCGCGAGCGGATCAAGCTGATTGGCGAAGTCGGCGTGCTGACGGCGCAGCAGCAGCTTTCGGGCTATATCATCGCCGGCCTCCCGGTGGCGTTGGGACTGCTGCTCTTCATCATCAGCCCTACCTATATGATGGGCATGTTCACCGAGACGCACTGGTTTGGCATCGCGACCGTCAGTTGCAGTGGGGTGATGGTCCTGACGGGCCTGTTCATCATCCGCAGGATCGTTGATATCAAGGTGTGACTTACGCGCGGTGACCCCCTGGGAGGAAGAACACCATGGTACAGGCGCTCCTGCCACTACTGGCGGGGTTTCTGGCGTTTTTTGGCATCCTGCTGCTCATTTTCGGGATCGCCAGCCGCCAGCGCAGGAACCCGATAAACGAGCAGCTGGCGAGGGTTGTGCAGACGCCGCGCTCGCTGGAAGAATACGAGATGCAGGCGCCCTTTATGGAGCGCTTCATCCGCCCGCTGATCCTGGGAATAGCGCGCGGCTTCGCGCGCATGACCCCATCCTCATCGCTCGACGGCATCCAGAAGCGTCTGCAAGGCGCGGGCATGCAGGGGCGGATGCAGGTGTCCGACTTTGTGGGCATGAAGGGACTGGGGACGGTGGCGGGGCTGGCGTTCGCCGGGCTGCTGTCATTCACCCTGCATCCTGAGCTTGGCGGCGCGATTGTTCTGACGGCGATACTCGGGTTCCTGGGTTATATCGCGCCTGATCTCTGGCTGCGCAGCAAGACAGACCAGCGCAAAACGGAAATCACGAACGCGCTGCCGGATACGATTGACCTGCTGACGATCAGCGTGGAAGCGGGCCTTGGCTTCGACCAGGCACTTGGGCGCATTGTCGCCAAATCAAACAACACGCTCTCGCGCGAGTTCGGGCGGGTCTTGCAGCAGATGCATCTGGGCATGCCCCGGCGCGACGCGCTGCGAGAAATGGCCGAGCGGACAGACGTCGAGGATGTGAGCCAGTTTGTCGGGGCGATTGTCCAGGCGGAGCAACTCGGCGCGAGCGTGGGGCGCGTGCTGCGGGTGCAGTCGGCGGAGATGCGCGTGCGGCGGCGCCAGCGGGCGCAAAAGCTGGCGCAGCAGGCGCCGATCAAGATGCTGTTCCCGATGGCGTTCCTGATTCTGCCCTCGATCTTCGTCGTGGTGCTCGGCCCGGCGATTCCGCGTATCGTCAAGGTGTTCGTGCCCAACGCCCCGCTATGACTGGCGTGGCGACGGGCGTGGGCGGTGTTCTTCCCGGCTGATCCAGACGCAGGACAATAACAGGAGGCGGGTCGCGGCGATACAGCCGCGACCCGCCTCTTCTGTATGATCTGTATGGACTGGCGGACCCGACGGGGTTCGAACCCGCGATCTCCGGCGTGACAGGCCGGCGTGTTAGGCCACTACACTACGGGTCCTCGCGACGCGATAGCGGGCTTTCTCCGAAAAGACTTCCCCTATAACGCGGCGTAAATGAGGATACCATAGTTTCTCACGCTCTGTCAACCTGTCAACGGCGCGGCGACAGAGGGGCGCCAACGTCGCTGGGGCAACGTGGCGGGAGGCTTTAAACCGCCCGTCCGTTTGAGCCAGCAGGGCCGCTGCGAGCACGCGAAGCCCGCGCGCCAGCGGGAGGCGTGACAGAGGCGGCCCTCGCGGTGGAGTCCGCTTTGTGAGGAACGCCCATCTTCCGTGATTTTAGTGTGAGATCGCCCGGCTATGATGGAGTTTCATCGCACAGGAAGCGCTTTGGGGAGGAGCGGAGAAGACGGACACGCCAGCGGACATCATGATCGAGGCTCACGCCCTCCACCGCTCGTTCGGCGCGCGTGAGGCGGTCGCGGGTATCAGCTTTTCCGTGCGCCGCGGTGAAATCTTTGGCCTGCTCGGCCCCAACGGCGCTGGCAAGACCACCACCATACGGATGCTCACCGGGCAGATTGACCCTGGCAAGGGCAGCGCGTCGGTGGCCGGGTATGACGTGGTGAGAGAACGCGCTCAGCTGAAAACGCGCATTGGCGTCGTCTTTCAGGAGCAGAACCTCTATGAGCGCCTTTCCGCGCGGCTGAACCTGGAATTTTCCTGCTGGCTCTACGGGCTGCCGAAGCGCCGGGTTGATGAGGTCCTCGACCTCGTGGGGCTGCGCGAGCGGGAGCGCGACCCTGTGCGCACGTTTTCCGGCGGGATGAAACAGCGCCTCATGGTCGCCCGCGCCCTGCTGCACCGTCCACTGGCGCTCTTCCTCGATGAGCCAACCCGGGGCCTGGACCCCGTCGCGGCTTTCGAGCTGCGCGCGGCTATCGCCCAGCTCAGCCGTGAAGGCATGGCCATTCTGCTGACCACGCAGCTGATGGATGAAGCGGACCATCTCTGCCACCGGCTGGCCTTTCTCGTTGACGGGCGCATCGTGGCCACCGACACGCCGCGCAATCTGAAACTGGCCCACGGCGAGCGCAAACTGGTCGTGACGCTGGCGGAAACGCCCGCTGGGGAAACATCCCCTTCGCTGACGGAGAACGTCCTGAGCATGGACGCTCCCGCCGATCAGGCCCAGCTCGCGCAGTGGATGGCCCAGGGGATCGTCATGGCGATTCACTCCCGCGAAGCCACGCTGGACGACATTTTCATGAGTCTGGTTGGCAAGCGCCCGCGCGAGGAGGACACATGATCCATCTCCGCTCAACGTTCGCCATCTTTCGCAAGGATACGCTCGAAATCCTGTCCAGCATCCCGACCCTGAGCATGCTCCTGACGCCGGTCATCCTCTCCGTGCTCTTCGCCGTGCTCAGCGGGCAGCTCGCCAGCCCACCAGTCAGGCTGCTGGTCTACGATCCGGAGCGTTCCCGCATCGTCCAGTCCGTCTCCCAGTCGCTCATGGCGTCGGAAGTCGTCTATGCGAGCTTCCCGGATGAGGTCAGCGCGGCGTTCGCGCCGGGCAAAAACCCGCCCTATGCCCTGGGGATGGCCGTTCCGCCCGGCTTCGACGCCAGGCTGGAACGGGGAGAACACCCGGAGCTGGCGCTCTACTTCAATGACAATCAGCTGAACGCGCTGCAGCGCCAGCGTGTCGTCGGGGTCATCAACAACTATGCGGGCAGCGTATCGCCCACGCTCCCCACGGTCATCATCACGCCCACCGAGAACGACGCGATATCGCTCCTGTTCAGCCTGGACATGCGCGTCTTCTACGTGGCGCTGGCGCTGCTCACGTCCATCAGCGTGGGTATCTCGCTGGTCTCGACGCTGCTGGTGGAGGAAAAGGAGCGGAAGACGCTACGCCTGCTGCTGATCTCTCCCGCAACGCTCACCGATGTCGTGCTGGGCAAATTGCTGGTCGGGATAGCCTATCAGTTCATCCTGTCCATCGTCGTGATGGCCCTGCTGAATGGCTTCGTGGGCAATCTTCCCCTGGTCCTGCTGTTCGTGCTGCTGATCACCGGCTTCGGTCATGCGCTGAGCCTGCTCGCGGGCAGCGTCTTCCACACAACGAGCGGGCTGGGCGGATTTCTGGGCATCGTGAGCCTGCTGTTTGTGCTGCCCGCCGTCTTCGCCAGCCCGCTGGGCGCATTCTTCGGGACCAGCCTGGTCCAGGGGGCGCTGCGCCTCCTGCCGACCTATTACATGGCGGATGGCCTGCTGGACGCTTTGCGGAACCAGGGCACGGTCGCCAGCGCGCTCCTGGATCTCGGCGTCACCTTCGTAGGGATGCTGGTCTGTCTGGTCGCCGCGATCTGGATACTGCACCGCCAGACCGCTGTCACCGCCGCCGTCTGAATAGCCACACCGCCTGCTCTCCCATTCCCTCACTACGCCGGAGAGACGGCGCCCGCCTCACCGGCGGGGCGGCGAAGCAGCAGCCAGGCGTACATGACGATGGCGAGCAGGATGGCAAGGCCCATGATGGGCGTGAACACGCGATACAGAAGCGTTTCTCCGGTGATGAGGCCAACCGCGAACCCCGCGAGGCCTACATTCATCCCCCAGAAGACCGCGTCATTGGCCCACGCCCAGGTGGCGCGCCGCCCTTCCACGCCGACCTGGATCATGCCAAAGAGGGCGTTGGTCATCACGCCGATGAACATCGTATGGTCCATCGCCAGCAGCACGCCTTCAGGAATGGTTTCCGGCGTGAACATCTGCGTGACCAGCCCGACCGTCAGGAATACCGTGAGGGCGATGTTCACCACGATGAACACGGCGCTGGCGGCGAAAAAACGCTCGCCCGAGCGCGTCAGCCAGCCCGCGCGCGCGACCCTGAGGCCGAACCGCCAGATGTAGATCGCCACGCCGGCGATCAGGAGCAGTGTATTGAGCGCCAGCAGCGGGACGATATCAGCGAGGAACGCCACCATCAGCAGCAGGCCCGAGGCGAAGAAGCAGCTGATCTGCGCCACGCCCAGGCGGAAGTCGCCGCGTGTTGTCGGGCGCAAGCGCCACTCGCTCACGGCCATGCCCACCAGCACAAGGTAGCCGGTGACGAGCGCGCCGGGATGCGCCGCAAACGCGCCAGCCGGGAGGAAGAACTGGCCAGAGGCGAACTCGAATTGCAGCAGCACGCCAAGGAGCGCGCCCAGGCTCAGCGTTAGATAGGCGCCCAGAAGCGCCAGGCGCGCCACGCCGAGCGGCGCCTGGCTGGCTCTGGCGATGACCCAACCGAAGAAGCCGAGGACCACGAGCAACACCGGTGCGCCGAAGACCGCCCGCGCGATGAAGTTTCCGCTCAGGAAGGCCGCGATATAGCACGGGACCGCTATGGCGGCCACAACGCTGAGCCAGCGGACGTACTGGCTGGGCTGGGATGTCCGCTCATCCAGGCCGAAAAGCCACAGGCTCAGCGCGAAGACGCCGAGCGTGATCCAGCCAAGCGTGCCAGCATGCACGTGCGTCAGCAAGACATCCCGGCTCAACTGGAGGACTTGCTGCCCGTTAAGCATCCCGATGAGCACGGTGACGGTGAAAACGAGCGCCGCGACGGCGAACAGAAGCCTGATCTCGGACTCGTGGGGACTGGCCTGGAGGCTGTCTCGCCCGGTGTCTGGGAGGCTGCGCGCTGATGTCATGGGAAGACTCCTTTGTACGGTCCCGAAGCGCGATTCGAAAGCTGGTTTTCGTCGCCGCGATTGGGCCGCGACGGCGCAAGAGCGCCCGTCATCCTTATTGAGCGTGCGGTTGGCGCCGTCCCGCGTCCCTCGTCTCATGGTGCGGCGCCGCGTGGAGCGCGTCAATCCGCGCATCGGCGCAAGCGGGGCTACGCAGATGCGCCTAGCCGCGCCGCTTATCGGGCGCTTGTCTGACACGCTCGCAACCCCAGGCGCAGAGGCCAGGAAAAAGGCGCGAGAACAGCCGGCCTGCGCCAGCTCAATCGCTGCGCGCCCAGCGCGGGAAGCCTGACAACGCAAAAGCCCTGAGGCAGGCGGCGCATCAGGCGTGCGGGGGTGGGAAGGCCATGTTATAATCACAGATGGGGCTGTTTCCCAGCGGGCGCGGCGGACCGCGCGCAAGCGAACGCGCCCGGGCTAGTTACTTCAATCGTGGCGTTGATTATCCCGCTCCTCCCTCCGCACTCTCCGGCCATTCCCCGGCGTCGTGGAACGTGATGGCGCCGCCGGGAGCGCCGCGTGACGGGCCAGAAGGGACCATAACCACGTTATGAGCACGAATCCTTCACGGCGTGGGATCGCCCTGCCAATGGCGAACCCGATGGCCGCCCGCACTCCAGCGGACTATATTCCTGGCCAGCAGGAGGCTCCGGTCGCGCTGACCAGCCTCGCTGATATGCTCAACTGGGCGCAAAACTACGCGCGCAGCCGCTCGATCTGGCCGCTGGGCTATGGCCTGGCCTGCTGCGCGATCGAGATGATGTCGGCGGGCCAGCCGCACTACGATATAGCGCGCTTTGGCTCCGAGGTCTTCCGCGCCAGCCCGCGCCAGGCCGACCTGATGATCGTCGCCGGCACCGTCTCCACCAAGATGGGCCCGCGCCTGGTGCGGCTCTATGAGCAGATGGCCGACCCCAAGTGGGTGATCTCGATGGGCCAGTGCGCCACGTCGGGCGGCGAGTTCTACGACAGCTACTACACAGTGCAGGGCGTGGATACGCTGGTGCCAGTGGATGTTTACGTCCCTGGCTGCCCGCCGCGCCCCGAGGCGCTGATCGAGGGCCTGCTGAAGCTGCGCGAGAAGATCGAAAAGCAGGGGTTGAAGATCAGGGGCGAGGAGTAACGGCTCATGCGCGGTATCCTGCAGGGTCTGGGACTGACCCTGAGCCACGTCACCCGGCCAAAGGTCACGCGGCTCTACCCCTATGAGAAGCGCGTGCTGCCCGAGCGCAGCCGCGGCCTGATCCAGCTGATCCAGGAAGCGGACCAGGACACGCCATTCAACCTCAAGTGCGAGGCGTGCCTGCTCTGCGAGAAGATCTGCCCGCCGCGCGCCATCACCATCGAGGCGCGCCCGACATACCGCTTCCGTCGCCGGCCTTACTTCTCGCCGACCTCAGTCGCTGGCTTCTACACGCCGCGCCTCTCCGAGTACGCGGTGGAGTACGCCAACAAGCCGCGCTCCGCCCCAGTGCGGACCCCCACCAAGGCCAACCTGGAGCGGCCCGTGGACCTGACTCAGGCCGACGCGATCCTCGACGAGGCCTCGCTGGACGCCTGGGACCTGACGGAGACGCTGGACCGCCTGATGGAGGCCTACGGCGGCATGCCGCTCCAGGTGGCGTGGCGCGTCGTCGAGCGCCGGGGCGTGGACATCAGCGACATCTTCGGTATCGTAACGGCAAGCGACCGCTTCGCCCCGGCGCAGCCAGCCACGGTGGGCTTGCTGCGCGATGACCAGATGGAGCGCGGGCCGTCGGCGGCGACGCGCGCCAAGTATGGCGCGATCAATCACAGGAGAGCGACCCGTGCCTGATTCAATGATGAGCCTGCTGGTCGCGGACGGGCAGAAATCCCCCACAAGCTACGCGGCGTATGCCCAGCAGGGCGGCTATCAGGCGCTGCGCAACGCCGTCACCCAGATGACGCCCGCCGAGGTGATCGGGGAGATCAGCGACGCCGGGCTGCGCGGGCGCGGCGGCGCCGGCGTGCTGGCGGCCAGCAAGATGGCCGCGGTCGCGCGCGCGGAGGGCCAGACCCGCTATGTGGTCTGCAACGCCTACGACGCCGACCCCCGCTCGCGCGCGGCGGCGGCGCTGCTGGAGCGCAACCCGCACGCCGCGCTGGAGGGCCTGGCGCTGGCGGCCTACGCGGTTGGCGCGAGCGAGGCGTTCCTCTACGTGCGCTCCACGCGCGAGCGGGCTGCCGCCGCGATCCAGGAGGCGCTGCGCGAGGCGCAGGAGCAGGGCGCGCTGGGACGCGACCTCTTCGGTTCGCGCTTCTCGCTGG
>JAKAIY010000102.1:8780-14951 GCA_021814145.1 Chloroflexota bacterium | reverse complement strand
ATCTGAAGCGCAGCGGGCCGGAGAGCTGCGCGAGGTCCCTGCCTGGTCCGGTGTCAATGACGTGCAGCAGGACCAGCTCAGGCTGCGCGCCCGCCGTTATGGCGAGCGTATGCCGCGCCAGCTCAGCGCCCATCCGCAGCCCGATCGAACAGAGGATTCGCATCGTGTCGCCTCCTTTTCCCGCCACGCGCGTCCGGCGCTGGCAGCGCGCGGCGGCCCCTCACGGACTACGCGCTCCCTACAGGCGGAGCCAGATCAGGAGCGCCCCGACGACGAGCATGACTGGCACGACCGTCAGCCCCAGTTTGATGTAGTCGAGTGTCGAGATGTCAAGCCCCTTGCGCCGCAAGATCAGGAGCCAGAGCATCGTGGCCAGCGATCCCACCGTCGTCAGGTTCGGGCCGAGGTCCGCGCCCAGCATCACGCTATAGACGAGCGCCTGATGCGCGCCGGGAGCGATGTGGATCGTTTGCAGCGTAGAAATCATCACCAGCGCCATCGGCACGTTGTTGATGAGATTGGCGCCGAGCGCCGTGCCGAGGGTCGTCAGCAGGATGGCGCCGGACGCGCTTCCGCCGCCCAGCCGCAGCAGCCCCTGGCCGAACGCCCTGGTCACGCCAAGGTCCTCCATCGCGCGCACGGCGATGAACATCCCGCTGATGAAGCCAAAGAGCGACCATGAGATCTCGCGGCGCACGCGACCCCATTCGAGCTGGCGATACCACGCCGCGCCCGCCAGCAGCAGCGCCGCGCCGCCCAGCGCGACCAGCGACAGCGGAACCTGCGCCGCCGAGGCGGCGATGTAGCCCAGCGCGATCAGCCCCAGCGCCACGAGCGTGAAGCGGAATTGCCTGGGGCGCGCGGTCACTTCGATGGCGCCCGGCTCATAGCTCAGACGCAGATCGCCGTGGAAGAGCCAGACGAAGACGGCGATATTGAGCGTGATACAGGCCAGCGCGGGCAGCAGCAGGAAACGCAGGAAGACGCCCAGGTCCCCGCCGAAGGCGTCGAGCACGAGAATGTTGATCGGGTTGCTCACCGGCAGCAGGAAGGAGGCGGTGTCCGCGATGAAGGTGCAGGCGAACATGAAGGGCAACGCGGGCAGTCGCAGCCGCGTGACGAGCGCGTAGACCACGGGCGTCAGGATCAGCGCCGTGGCGTCATTGGAGAGAAAGGCGGTGATCACCACGCCCACCAGAAAGACGCCGAGGTACAGCCGCAAGGCGCTCCCGCCCGCCTGGCGCGCGGCAAGCTGGGTCAACGCCTCGAAGACGCCCGCGTGGTCAGCGAGCGCGGAGATCGTCATCAGGCCCAGGAAGAAGCCATAGACGTTCCACTCGCTGCCCAGCGTCCGCAGCGCCTCGACTGGCCCAATAAAGCCGCCGAGCAGCAGGACGGCGGCGCCGCTGAGCGCGGCGATGGCTTCGGTGACGCCGCGCGGGCGTATGACAATCAGGGCGAGGGTCGCGATGAAGATGATGAGGCCTATAACCACGCGGAGCGTCACGGTTCATCCCAATCATGGAGCGCCTCCTGGAGACACGAGGAGCGCACGGCTGCTGTGACGCCCGCATCCTGGGGACGCGGCGACAGACGCCGCCGCCTTAAAACGGGCGTCCAGATCTTCTCTCTGATCTTCCTGCATACTATACGGGAAGAAATCCTGAGCGACTAGCCAAAGCAGACTGGCGGCCCGCTTCCCCGCCGCCCTCATCGCCACCGGGAGCGGGCGCCGCTCACGCATGGTACGCTGCGCAATGGGCGCGGTGGAGCGCGCTGAAAGCGGAGGGAGAAAGAGATGCCACTGCCGGAGCGCCTCGCGCGATTCAACCGGCGGGTCACGAATCGTATCGCGGGACTGTTCGCGGGTCGCGCGCCGGGTTTCTCAGTCATCATCCATATGGGACGGCGGTCGGGCAAGACCTATCGCACGCCCATTCTCACCTTCCGCGATGGCGATGGCTACCGCATCGCCCTGACCTACGGCGATGGCGCCGACTGGGTCCGCAATATCCTCGCGGCGGGCGGCTGCGATCTGCTCACGCGCGGGCGCGTCATCCACCTCACCGATCCGCGCGTCATCAACGACCCTGGCTATCGCTGGGCGCCGCCGCCTGTCCGCCTGGCCCTGCGCCTGGTTGGCGCGCCGCTCTCGCTGCGCCTGACGCGAGCGGGCGCCCCGGAGAAGTGGCCATGACCAGCGCGCGGAAGGCCGTGGCGCGGAACGTGGCGCAGCCTGACATCACGGCGCGGCGTTTCACCGCGCTGGACGCCGCCATGCTCGCCTCGCTGGCGCTGATGGTCGCGCTGCACATCGCGGCGGCGGCGCTGGCGGCGGGCTGGCCCACAGCGGCGGGAACGGTCGCGCTGACGGCGGCGGCGCTGGTGGCCATCGCCGCGCGGCGGGCATGGCGCCCGCTGGTGGCGCGGCTGCTGCTCTTCGGGCTGGTGGCGGGCGTCCTGGAGCTCTTCACCGACTTCTCCGGCGAGGTGGTGGCGCGCTCGCTGATCTATCCGCCGAACGAGCCGATGCTGTGGGCTTCGCCGGTCTATATGCCGCTCTCGTGGATGGTCACGTTGACGCAGATCGGCTACCTGGCGTGGCGGCTGGAGACGCTGGCGCCGCGCGGGGTCGCGATCATCCTGACGGGGCTGTGGGGCGCGGTGAATATCCCGTTCTATGAGGAGATGGCGTACCGGGCGGGCTGGTGGCGCTACGCGGCGGCGCCCGGCCTGGGGCATGCCCCCTATTACGTGATGCTCTTCGAGGGGCTGCTGACGGCGCTGCTGCCGCCGCTCGTCGCGCGGCTGGAGACGCGGGGCTGGCGGAGCGTGGCGCTGCGTGGCGTGGCGCTGGGGATATGGGCGCCGTGGGCCGCGCTCTTCGCCTGGCTGCTAATTGGTCGCTAGCTGGAGTAAACGAGCATGTCGCCGCTGGCGAGGAGGCGGCTGTCGTCGCTCTGCAGGCTGACGGTGACACGCAGGGCGCCGTCGGGGTCAGGAGCGCCGTAGGTCGCGCTGATGTGGAGCGGCTCGTCGGTGTAGGCCTGCTCAGGGAAGCGCAGCGCCACGCTGGAGACGCGCGCGTAATCGGGCTGGCCCGCGAGGCGGATGGCGGCGGCGGTGAGCAGGGATGCGAGCAGCGCCTGTGGGACGGGCTGGCGGGGAGTGGATTCGAGGGAGAGCTGCGCCTCGCCGCTGAGATCGAGCTGGCTGGCCATCAGGGCGAAGAGCGCGAGATCGGCGTCGGAGAGGACGCGGGTGAAGCGGAATGCGTCGCTTTCCGCTGGCGCGGCTGAGGTCGTTGGCGTGGTGGTTTCTATCTCGTTCGTCACCATGCGCTCCCGCTTGCTGGCAGACTGATCTGGTTGGGGTGGTCTTCCCCGCGCGCAGGGCGCCGGCGCGGGGCGCTGGCGGAAAGTATAACATGCGGCGCGGCGCTCTCGCCAGGCGAGCCGGGCGGACGGCGCCAATGCCGCCCGAAACACCCGGCGGGCGGTTGAAACCGCGCCTCAAGGCGGCTTCCGCCGCCACAAGACCCGCCTGCGCGGGTCCCCATGACGGCAGGTGGGGCGTCCGCCGGATGCGGGGTTCCGTCCGCGCAGGGCTTGTGAATTGTCGCTGTGCGCTGGCGGGCGGTTGAAACCGCGCCTCAAGGCGGCTTCCGCCGCCACAAGACCCGCCTGCGCGGGTCCCCATGACGGCAGGCGGGGCGTCCGCCGGATGCGGGGTCCGTCCGCGCCTCAGCGATGGCGGCCCGCGTGATACGCTGTAGGGGCGGCGAGCGGCTTCATCAGGACGCCCCGGCGCGGGTTCAGCCGCCCGCCGCGCCGTGAACGCCGCTTCACCTCACCATCTGGAACAACGCCCGCTATGCCACCATCCACCGTCACCATCGCCGGGACCATTGAGCGGATCGTCTTCCGCAACCAGGAGACCGGCTTCACCGTCGCCCGGCTCAGCCCCAGTGACGCCGGGCGGCTGTTTCACAGCGAGCTGGTGACGGTGGTGGGCGCGCTGCCGGGGGTGAACGTCGGCGAGCTGGCGGAGGTCACGGGCGAGTGGGAGCTGAGCCCGCAGCACGGGCGGCGGCTGCGCGTCACCGCGTTCACGCCGCACGCGCCGGTGAGCGCGGAGGGGCTGAAGCGCTACCTCGGCTCCGGCGTCATTAAAGGCATCGGGCCGAAGCTGGCGGAGCGCATCGTCGAGCGCTTCGGCGAGCAGACGCTGGCGGTGATCGAGCTGGAGCCGCAGCGGCTGGCGGAGGTCAACGGCATCAGCGCGCGCAAGCGGGAGGCGATCATCGCGGGCTGGCAGACGCAGCGCGAGATACGCGAGATCATGATCTTCCTGCAGGGGCATGGCGTCTCGCCGGGGCTGGGCGCGAAGATCTACGCCCGCTACGGCGCGGAATCGCTGGGCGTCATCCGCGAGAACCCCTACGCGCTGGAGCGCGACGTGACGGGCGTGGGCTTCAAGACCGCCGACGCGCTGGCCGTGCGGCTGGGCCTGCCGCGCGACAGCCTGCCCCGGCTGATGACCGGCGTCAAGCACGCGCTCTCCGAGGCCGCCTCATCCGATGGCCACTGCTACCTGCCGCGCGACGAGCTGCTCATCCGCGCCGCCGCGCTGCTGGAGGCGCCAGCGGAGGCGCTGGAGCCGGCCCTGGCGCGACTGGCGGTGGAGAAAGAGATCTTCATCGAGCCGGACCCTGAGGGCGGCGAGGACCACATCTACCTGGCGCCGTTCTTCTACGCCGAGAACGGGACGGCGCGCCGCCTGCGGCTGCTGCTCAGCGCGCCGTCCTCACTGCCGCCGGTCAGCGACGCGCAGTGGGACGCGATCTTCGCCCGCATCGCGCGCACGGGAGGAGACGCGGCCATGAATGGCCGGCGCACGGTGGGCGCGACGCTCTCGGAGGGGCAGCGCGCGGCGGTCAAGCTGGCCTACCGCTCGAAGGTGGCGGCGCTGACGGGCGGGCCGGGCGTGGGCAAGACGACCACCATCCGCGCGCTGCTGGACGCGCTGGACGCGCAGGGCGTCTCCTACGCGCTGGCGGCGCCGACGGGCCGCGCGGCGCGGCGCATGACCGAGGCGACGGGACGGCCCGCCAGCACGCTGCACCGCCTGCTGGAGTTCCAGCCCGGCGTCTATGACTTCGCCTACAATGAGAAGCGCCCGCTGCCGCAGCGGTACATCATCGTGGATGAAGTCTCGATGCTCGACATCCTGCTGGCCTACCGGCTCGCGCGCGCCATCGCGGCGGAGGCCAGCCTGCTGCTGGTGGGCGACGCCGACCAGCTTCCCAGCGTTGGCCCCGGCGCGGTGCTGGCGGACATCCTGGCCAGCGAGCGCATCCCGCACGCGCGGCTGACCGAGCTATTCCGCCAGGCGCGGGAGAGCGCGATCATCGTCACGGCGCACGGCGTCAACGCGGGCGAGGTCCCGCCGCTGCGCTCGGAGCCGTCCAGCGATTTCTTCTTCCTGCGCGCCGAAACGCCCGAGGCGGCGCAGCGGCTGGTGGTGGACCTGGTGGGACGGCGGCTGCCCGCGCGCTATGGCTTCGACCCGATCCGCGACATCCAGACGCTCGCGCCGATGTATCGCGGGCCAGTGGGGGTGACGGCGCTGAACGACGCGTTGCAGGCGCGGCTCAATCCCGGCGGCGAGGGCGTGAGCTACGGCGCGCTGACGCTGCGGCCCGGCGACAAGGTGATGCAGACGCGCAACAACTACGACCGGGGGCCAGCGGGCGTCTTCAACGGCGATACCGGCTACGTGGTGGCGGCGGACATGGCGGAGGGCCGGGTAGCGGTCAGCTTTCCCGATGGCGAGGGCGAGACGCTGATAACCTATGAGGCGCACGAGCTGGACGAGCTGACGCTGGCCTACGCCTGCACCATCCACCGCGCGCAGGGCAGCGAGTACCCATGTGTGGTGATTCCGCTGGTCATGCAGCATTACCTGCTCTTGCAGCGGACGCTGCTCTATACGGCGATCACGCGGGCCAGGCGGCTGTGCGTGGTGGTGGGCGACCCACGCGCGCTGCGCCAGGCGGTGGAGAACAGCGCCCGCGCCGCGCGCAACACCGGGCTGGCGCAGCGGCTGCGCGGCCCGCGCCTGCCCGCCCGCGCGCTGGACCCTTTTGCGGATGACGAGGAGGCCTTCCCG
>JAKAIY010000102.1:0-8770 GCA_021814145.1 Chloroflexota bacterium | reverse complement strand
CCGCTGCCAGGTGATCTTTAGAGGTGGTTTCTAAACACCTACGAGATGACGTAGCATTCCTGCATGGGCACGATTCATCGCCAGAGTGGTGTTTTACTGACGTCTGCCCGATCCGGGGGACTGGCGCCCCCGCCTGGGCTACCATCCGCAGGTTGATGCAGGCGGCGTCTTCACCTCCTGCGCCATTGAGAGCTCGGGTGACGAGGCGGTGTTCGAGTTCGAGCAAGAATACACAGTTCGACTGCGACTACTGTTCCCGGACCAGTATCGCGAAGCGTTCCCAGTTGGGAGCGCCGTCCGCTTCTTCGAAGGCAGCCGTCCCGGCGGACAAGGCATAATCCTCGACATCCTGTAATTTTTGTCGCGCCGCCGGGAGCCCCCGCGCTGTGGTCCGCGAGCGGGGGCAACGAAGACAAAGGCGGCGCGATAGGAGGAGAGGGCGCTTACTGTTTGGATGGCGCGCTGCCCCCGCCTCTACGTTTCTTCATGAACGATCGGGGGCGTTACCGCCATGAAACTGGCCGTAACGCCGCGCTGCCAAGAGGCTTCTCAGCAGTATGGCAACCGCAAGAGCAAGCGCGTCAGGGATTGATCTCAGATCAAAGGCGCCAACTTGCGCCACGAGGAGGTAGCCGACGACGACGTTGAAGAAGCCCCAGAGCACGTTCACGGTAGACGAGGAAAGCCCTTTGCCGGGCGGCTTTGCAAAGGGAGATTGAAAGGGCTGTCCCATTAATCCGCTGACCAAATGCGGAATGGAGTTAGTCAGGAAAAATCCTCCAAAGAAGTATGCCACCAGAAGAAGCCAGGTCATGGGTATGCTCTCCTCGTCGCTAGCGGGTGTAAGAATGTTCTGAGTTGAGCCCGTTTCTCTGAGTTGGGAAAGATATGCGCAGGATGGTACTCGTGCGCTTCGTGGCGCGCCTCGGTCATGGTATCGAGGGCAAGGGCGCCGTTGTATTCCCGCTCATACGCCCGGATCAGCATGGTAACGGGCATTCGGTTCTTCTCCTCGACAGGATCGTTACGTGGTGGTACGCGAAAGCCTCAGTCTTCAATGAGGCGTGCGAGCAGGTCGATGGCAGAAGCAAGCGTTTCCTGTTCCTGGGAGGAGAGCTTCTTCTGGATGATATTGGTGAGCCAATCCTGCGTTGCGGCGCGACCGTCGCTGAGCAACTTCTGGCATTTCTGGGTAAGCGCCATCAAGGTCTGGCGCCCATCATTTGGGTCTGGAGAGCCGCTCACCAATCCGGCGTCCAGCAACGATGTGATGATGGCGCTCATCGACTGAGGACGCATGCCCTCAACTCGAGCCAGACTCGATACCGTCGCAGGACCGTCTTTCTTGAGTCGAAGCAGGACGGAGACTTGCGATGGCTTTAAATTGCTCTGCTCACCCTGTTCGCGCAGCTTCCGCTTGAGTTTGCGATAGATGGTCCAAAGCCCTTCCGCAAGGGCAAAGGCGTACTCGGTTTGAGAAGGATTCACTTGATCATTCATACAAGCCAGTATATCATATCTACAGTTTATCTGTACAGATAAACTGTAGAGAGTGTACTTATCGGCTATTCGGTTGAAGCATCTCGGCGTACCCTGGCCAGATGCGCGAGCTCTAGAACCTGAGGGGCCTGGCCAGGAACTGCGATCTATCGGCCCTGGGCGCACCCGAGCGGTCGCTTGCAAGCCGACTCGGCTTTCGCAACGGCCTCTAGCTATTTTCCCATGAAGGGAGGGATGACGTGATGGCGGTTCCTGAGTTTCATGCGCTGGAAACGCCGCGGTTGCGGTTCCGGCGCTTCACAATCGCCGATCTGCCCGCCTTTCTGGCCTATCGTAATGACCTGGAAATCGCTCGCTATCAGAGTTGGGAACATACCACTGAGCCCGAAGCGCGCGCATTCATCGTCGAACAACTTCATGCGCGACTTGGAACGCCTGGAAGCTGGTTTCAGTTCGCGATCGCGCTCAAATCAACCGACGCCCTCATAGGGGACTGCATGCTGCATGTGCGCGACGATGATCCACGTCAGGGTGAGATCGGCTATACGCTCGCCCGCGACCAGCAGGGACAAGGCTATGCCACCGAAGCCATCCGGGCGGTGCTGGCATATGCGTTCGAGACGCTCTCCCTGCATCGCGTCATCGCAACCGTTGATTGCCGCAATGCTCCCTCATTCCGCCTGCTGGAGCGCGTAGGCATGCGCCGTGAAGGCCACTTCTTGCAGCATGCATGGTACAAGGGAGAATGGTGTGATGAATATCTCTACGCCATGCTCCGTTCCGAATGGCGCGAAGGAGAGCGTTGATGTACTCAACGGAAGCCGCTCGTAGTCTGTCGCGAGAAGTCTCGATCTCAGGAGGAGGCTGCCCGCTATGCCACACGTCGTTCTGCTGGGCGATTCGATCTTTGATAACGGGGCGTATGTCCGCGCTGGCGAGCCTGACGTGATCCACCAGCTGCGCGAGCGGCTGCCCGATGGCTGGCGGGCGACGCTGCTGGCGGTGGATGGCGATGTGACGGCCAGCGTTCACCGCCAGCTTGCGGGCTTGCCCGCTGACGCCACCCATCTCGTCATCAGCGTTGGCGGCAATGACGCGCTGGGCAATCTCGGCGCGCTCAGCGAGCCTGTCCATACGGTCGCGGAGGCGCTTGCCCGCTTCGGCGCTCTCCGGGACCAGTTCGAGAAGACCTACCGCCGCATGCTGGACGCCGTCCTCGCCCGCAACCTGCCCACGGCGCTCTGCACGGTCTACAACGGCTCCTCGCCGGACGCCCTCTTCCAGCGGGTGGCGACCGTCGGCGCCGCGCTATGGGATGACGTCATTCTGCGCAACGCCGCCGAGCGCGGGCTGCCCGTCCTGGAGTTGCGGCTGATCTGCGCGGACCCCGCCGATTACGCCAACCCCATCGAGCCGTCCGCGCGCGGTGGCGCCAAGATCGCCGCCGCTATCGCCGCCCTCCTCGCCACGCACGACTTCAGCGCCCGCCGCGCCCAGGTGTACGCGCCGCCCGCTTAATCCGTCCCCACTCACCCCTCATCGAGGAACGCCAGGACGTCGCGGTTGAAGTCGCTGGCGCGCTCGATGATGGGGATGTGGCCGGTATTCGGGTAGACGATGTGGCGCGCGCCGGGGATGTGGGCGGCGAGGTATTCGCCGTTCGCGGGCGGGATCAGTGGGTCCAGGGCGCCGTGGATGACGAGCGTGGGCGCGGTGATGCGGCCCAGGTCGTCCGCCACATCGTGGGTGAGGGCCGCCCGAAGCTGGCGCATGTAGGCGGCAGGGCTCTGCGGGCGGTAGCGGGCCGTCGCCGCGATGCGCTCCAGCTCCTCGGGGTGCGCCGCCACGAACTCCGGCGCCATGATCCGGCTATAGGTGTAGATCGCCCGCTCGCCTATCTCCATGCCAGACGCGGGGGTGAGCAAGGCCAGAATCTCAGGGGAAGCCGGGACATTCGCCCGCCCGCCCGCCGAGGTGGAGACGAGCGTGAGCCTGTCGAGCTGGTCGGGGCGCCGCAAGGCGAAATGCAGCGCGGTAAAGCCGCCAAGCGAGATCCCGATGACATGCGCGCGTGTGACGCCGAGCGCGGTGAGCAGCGCGCCGGCGTCGTCCGCGAGGTCGTCCACGGTGTAGTCGTCGCTGGCCCCATCACTGTCGCCGGTGTCGCGGTAGTCCATCGCGATCGTGCGGTACTCGCGGCCAAAGACTTCAAGCTGCCTGGCCCATCCCAGGCGCTTCGACCCCAGCCCCGTCAGCAGCAGGATGGTCCCTTTCTCGCCGGCTGGGTCCGCGGGGCGCGCCTCATCGTACGCGAGCCTGCGTCCTGCGATCAGCGCGCTCGATGGCTCTTTCACAGACATGACTGTTTCCTCCTTTGGCGCCCGCGCCAGTCTCACGCCTGCGGCTGGCTGTGCGTTCTGCGGTAGTAGGCCCGCCCGGCGCTGTCCTCGGCGCGGTCGGGGTCGTCGCGCGTGCGCGCGATGAGCAAGGCGATGTCGGGGTTCGGCGCCAGCGTCAGGTCGCGCTGGCCCTCGCGCACAGCCCGCAGGATCTCGTCCGCCACCTGCTCTGGGGTGAGCATGGCCTCGATCGGCAGGCCCTCGGTCTGCTCCGCCGCCTGCTTGAACATGGGCGTATCCACCCAGGCGGGATAGACGGTGGTGACGCCAACGCCCGTCCCGTACAGCTCGGCGCGCATGGCGATGGAGAAGCCGCGCACGGCCCATTTGCTGGCGCAGTAGCCGGAGAGCATGGGAACGCCCAGCTTGCCCGCCACCGAGCTGATCAGGACGAAGTGGCCGCCGCCCTGCGCCCGCATGACCGGGACCGCCGCCTGGACGCAGTTATAGACGCCCAGGAAGTTGACGTCCATCATCTTGCGCATCTCGGCTGAGGGCAGGTCCTCGATGCGACCGCCGCGCCCGATCCCGGCGCACGCCACCAGCAGATCAACGCGCCCGGTCAGCGCCCGCGCCTGGCGGACGAGCTCGCGCGCCTGCGCGTCGTCGGTGACATCGGTGGCGACGGTGATGACCCGCGCCGCCGAGCCCGGCGCGGCTTCGCGCACCCGCTCCGCCGCCTGGGTCAGCCCCGCCTGGTTGATGTCCGCCAGGACCACGTTCGCGCCGTCCGCGTAGAGCGCCCGCGCCGTCGCCAGCCCGATCCCGCTCGCGCCGCCCGTCACGACCGCTACCACTCCATTGAAGTCCTCGATCGCCATCGCTTGTCCGCTCCTGTTCCTGCAAGGCCACGCCGGGCGCCCCGGCAAAGTGTATAGTACCCCTTTAACCAAGGCGCCGGAGCGCGCGGGTGTGGGCGCCACGCGCATGCCAGGTATCAGTCTGGCCACCACCGCGCGTGGGCGGGAAGAGCAGGAATATTGTGAATACAGGAGGATGAGCGATGGTTGCGCCGAATGCGGCGCAAGCGGTGATCGCGGATTCCAAGATCACCGACTACCTGTTGAAGAATCCCGGCAAAGCGAAGTTCTTTTTGGGATTTGGGTTTAATCTGGCGCAGTGGTGGGCGCTGCGTGACGCCTTGTTACGGCATGTCGTCACGCATGAGTACGTGAAGGAAATCCCGCTCGATGATGGGTAAAGTACATTGTTGAAGGGGCGCTGCAATCGCCAGATGGCAGGAATCCACAGGCGCGCTCGGTGTGGATGATTGACAGCGGAAGAAGCTATCCACGGCTGATCTCCGCCTATGCGTTCGATTGACGCGGGCCGAACGGACTGAAAGGGAAACCACAATGATTCGGGAATTTGAGCCAGTAGTCTTTACAGTAGACTTGCCGCAGTATGGGTTGCAAGCCGGCGACGTGGGCACAGTCGTGGATATTCATCCCTCAGGCAAAGCGTATGAGGTGGAAGTCTTCCTGGTGGATGGCTCGACGTATGATGTCGTGACCGTTCAGGAGGGCCAGATTCGCCCGGCGACCAAGCGCGAAGTGACACATGCGCGCGCCATCACGCCAGCGGAAGCGGCCACACAGAGTTAGTGACGCCCGATGGCGCCAGCTATGATGACTGAGTGACCGAGGTGATCCGCGCAAGATTCACCTGTTCCTCACGCCAGTTGTGGTGGGCGGCGGCAAGCAGGCGCTCCCCAACGATGTCCGCCTGAAGCTCGAGTTGCTGGATACGCGCCGTTTTGGCGGCGGCGCGGTCTACCTCCGCTATCGCGCCAGGGTGTAAGTGGCGGCCGCGACGCCTGGGCGTCTGGAGCGCCACGCGGGAATTGGGCGATACCCTTTGCCGTATGCCGCACGCCCCGCGTCACCCCGGGGGATCATCGAGGCGTAGCTGGCGCGCGGCGCCACGTCGCGCCGTCGCATCACATTCCTGTCGCACTCAGGTGAACTCCCGCCAATCCCCCGCCACAGCGCCCCCGATGTCGCCCCGCTGGCGCCGGGAGTGCTGACCGATTTCGGCGGACGCGAGCGCCTCCGCGCGCCGTTGCGCGGGTGGCCGCCTGTCGCGGGAACAGGATTGAGGTGTGGCGTGATGAGTGACATGAGTGACATGAGCCAGCGGGTCGAGCTGCCGCAACCGCCACCACCGGTCGCGCCGCTCGCCGCGCTACCCATCGCGGAAGCGCGCGATCTGGCTGAAGAAGCGTATATCTTCGGCTATCCGCTCGTGCTGATGGATGTGACACGCGAGGTGATGACCGCCGCGCCGCGCGCGGGCGAGCAGCGGGCGCCAGTCAACCAGTTCGCCCATATGCGGACGTTCCCTGATCCGTCGTTTACGGATGTCGTCAGCCCGAACGCTGACACGCTCTATTCCAGCGCCTGGCTGGATGTCTCGCGCGAGCCAATCGTCTTGAGCCTGCCGGACATGAGCGACCGCTATTACATGGTCCAGATGCTGGATGGCTGGACAAACGTCTTCGCCGCGCCGGGCACACGCACGACAGGCGCGAGCGCGGCGAATTACGCTATCACCTGGTCGGGCTGGCGGGGAAGGCTGCCGGCTGGCATGCGCATGGTCGCGACGCCGACGGCGATGGTGTGGCTGATTGGGCGCGTCAGGACCAGTGGGGCGGGCGATTACGCCGCCGTGCGAACGCTTCAGGACAGGTTCCGGCTTACGCCGCTGAGCGCGTGGGGCACGCCCTATACGCCGCCGCGAGATATTCCCGTCGCGGCGAATGTCAACCGCTGGGAGCCGCCGGTGGACCAGGTGGCGCGGATGGACGCGATGACCTTCTTTAGCCGCCTGAACACGCTGCTGGTCACGAATCCGCCCGCGACAACGGACGCGCCGGTGATGGAGCGGCTCGCGCGCATCGGGATCGCGCCAGGGGTGAGCATGGACCACGCGCGGCTCGATGAGGTGGTGGCGGACGCCATGAGCGAGGGCATGGAGGCGGCGCGGGCGAAGATCGCGGCGCCGGAGCGCGCCGCCCTCGGCGCTACCCAGGTCAACGGCTGGGTGATCCCTTTGGGGCTGGGGCGGTACGGGACGGACTACCTCAAGCGGGCCGTGATGGCGCAGATCGGGCTGGGGGCCAATCTGCCTGAAGACGCCGTCTATCCGCGCGCGACGACGGATAGCGATAGCCAGCAGCTAACTGGCCAGCGGAGCTACACCATCCACTTCGACGCGGGCGAGCTGCCGCCGGTCAACGGGTTCTGGTCGCTGACGATGTACAACGAGCGGCAGTTCTTCGTGGAAAACCCGCTCAACCGCTATGCGATTGGCGAGCGTGACCCGCTGCGCTACAACGAGGATAGCTCGCTCGATCTGTATATCCAGCGTGATGCGCCAGGCGAGGAGCGGATGGCGAACTGGCTGCCAGCCCCCGAGGGCGATTTTAGCGTCATGCTGCGGCTCTACTGGCCCAAGCCCGCTGTCCTGGAGGGGGAATGGGCGCCACCGCCGATCCAGCGGGTGGGGTAGGTGGCGCTTCCCTGGCCGCGTTCTCCCCGTAGAGCATGGTGGCGCGTATGGCGATGGCGCCAGCGTGAACATGTGGGGCTGGGCTGACCAGGGCCTATGACTGGTCGCCGCGCGCCGGCTAGCGGGCACGAAGGCGACCTGCGCTGGCTCCATCTCTTACCCGCGGCGCGGAATGCCTCATCAGTCACAAGCGGTGGAAGGGCAGGCGCCGCGCATACATGGCCGGTCTGGAGCGCGGCTGGAGCCAGTATGCTGTTTTTGCGCGCCTTGTATATGGCCAACTTGTACATAGTCAATTAAGTTGACTTGAGAAGTCTGTTTTGTCTCGCGTATACTCTGGCAGGCGCCGCTGGGGCGGTTTCGCCGCGCGCTCCTTCGCTATACTACTAGGGGAGACGTGGCGCGGCGGAGGCGACCAGCGCCGGGAATTCCAGACAATCACGGTGTTCGGGCATAACGCGAAAGGCAGCGTGTGAATTATGGCGGAGACGGAGACAGCGACTGGCCCACAGGGCTATGCGCATCCTGAGGTCCTGGTGGACACAGCCTGGGTCGAGACCCATCTGGACGATCCAGCGGTGCGCGTCATCGAGGCGGACGAGGACCCACTGCTCTATGAGATCGGGCATATCCGCAACGCCGTCAAGCTGGACTGGCATGTGGACGTGCAGGACCCGGTGCGGCGCGACTTCGTGAGCAAGGCGGACTTCGAGGCGCTCATGAGCCGCTACGGGATCACCAACGATACGATTATCGTGCTCTATGGCGACAAGAGCAACTGGTACGCGGCCTACAGCTTCTGGCTGTTCCGCATGTATGGCCACCGCGACCTGCGCCTGATGAACGGCGGGCGCGCCAAGTGGGAGGCGGAGGGCCGCCCCTATGTGAGGGCGGTCCCCACGTTCGCGGCGACAACCTACACCGCGCGCGACGCGGACGTCAGCGTCCGCGCGTTCCGCCGCCAGGTGGAGGATGTGGTGGCGACGAAGAGCGCGGCGCTGATTGACGTGCGCTCGCCCGATGAGTACACGGGCAGGCTGCTGCACATGATCAATTACCCGCAGGAGGGGGCGCAGCGCGGCGGCCATATCCCCGGCGCGCGCAACATTCCCTGGGCGACCGCCGCCGCTGAGGACGGCACGTTCAAGTCCGCCGGGGAGCTACGGCGCATCTATGAGGGCCAGGGCGTCACGCCGGACAGGCCGGTGGTGACGTACTGCCGCATCGGCGAGCGGTCGGCGCACACGTGGTTCGCGCTGACGCAGCTGCTGGGCTATCCCGATGTGCGCAACTACGACGGCTCCTGGACGGAGTGGGGCAACCTGGTTGGCGCGCCCATCGAAAAAGGTGAATAAAGATCG
>JAKAIY010000101.1 GCA_021814145.1 Chloroflexota bacterium | reverse complement strand
GCCGTCCCGCCAGTGGTAATGTCCGCAGGTACGTCCTGATGCCGCCCTGAACGCCATTCAGGAGCTCTTGCGCGACCGCCTGCGCTGCCAGCCGCCCGCTGATGAGCGCGGGGTAAATGCCGCCGCCGGTCGCCGCGCCGCAGAGGCCCGCCGCGTCACCCAGCAACAGCGCGCGCCCCTGGTTGTCGTCGCGATACACCCGTTTCAGCCGCCCGCCGGCAGGGATGTTGCCGCCTTTGCGCTCGCGTATGCGCATCCCGCTCAGGTCGGCCACGTCGCTGAACAGCGCTTGCGCCAGCCGC
Source organism: Chloroflexota bacterium (assembly GCA_021814145.1). GTDB lineage: Bacteria > Chloroflexota > Ktedonobacteria > Ktedonobacterales > JADMIN01 > JAKAIY01. The sequence goes on along the minus strand of JAKAIY010000101.1, from coordinate 14,671 downwards.
AGCGACTCATTGGGCTTGACCTCTCGCTGGCGGCCCGCCACGCCAAAAGCGACGATGTCATCGTGCGGCGCCAGCCAGACGCAGTAGCCCGGCGCCAACTCCGCGTCCATCAGAAGATAGAACGTCTCGCGGTCAGGGAGCTCTACTCCTTCCACCAGCCACTCCGCGCCAGCCAGCATCCGTTCATTGTGGTCCAGCCCCATCACCTGAGCCACCCTTGAGCGCGCCCCGTCCGCTCCCACCAGCATGCGCGCGCGAAGCTCCATGCGCTCAGGCGCGGCGCCAGCCTGCCCGCTGGCCAGATACGTTACGCGCATCGTGCGGTCCGTCGCGCGCTTCGCCTCGTGGAACAACGCCCCGCAGCGCACTTCGGCGCTGTGGCCTTCCGCCTGCTCCGCCATCCACTGGAGCAGTCCGGTCACATCAGCCATGTAGAAACGGTAGGAGGCGCTCCTGATCTCGGCGACGGTGTCGCCACCCGTCGCGCGCACGCGCAGCCCGCGCACCGCATTCATCAGATAGCGCTGGGGAACCTCCAGGATATCGAGGACATCGCTGAAGAGGATACCTGTCGTTCGCACGACGCCGCCCACGACCGGATCGCGCTCCAGCACAAGTGTTCGCAGCCCGCGAGCGGCCGCCACGCTGGCGAAGCCCAGCCCTGCGAAGCTGGCTCCGACCACGATCACGTCGTACTGGTCATTCCCTGCTTCCATCGAACGCGCCTCCGTCCGCGCCACAGACATTTCTCTATCTCCTTGCCTCAACCTTCAGCACATGGTGAGCACTTGCCATACCCTCCAGTATGCGCAAATTGTTCGTTCTCTCGCTACCGTCACTACCCCCAGACAGCGAAGCTCCCTCGCCCGCGTGGGGGTGAGGGAGCTTCAGATGAGCGGCGCGCGACGCTAGGCCCGCGTGCCAGCCAGCTCGCGCTTGCCCAGCTGCGAAGCGGGCGCCGCTGGCTTGCGCCGGAACCAGCTGCGGTATTCCTTGTTCTCCCACACCACCAGAATCATGCTGGCGTTGAAGATCGAGGAATAGGTGCCGGAAGCGATGCCAATCAGCAGCGCCAGCGTGAACTCGCGAATGCTCTCGCCGCCAAAGAGCGTCAGCGCGGCGAGGGTAAAGAGCACAGTGAGCGAGGTGTTCAGCGAGCGCGTCATTGTCTGGATCAGGCTCGCGTCCACGATTGTCTCGAACGACTCCGACGTGCGGCGTGAAAGGTTCTCGCGGATGCGGTCGAAGACCACGATGGTGTCATGGACCGAGAAGCCGATGACCGTCAGCACCGCCGTCAGGAAAACGGTGTCTACCTTGAAGCCGAGGAAATGACCAAAGATCGCCCAGAGCCCAAGAACAACCAGCACGTCGTGCAGCAGCGCGATGATCGCGCTGGTGCCGAAGCGGAACGCGCGACGCAGGCTACCGACCCGGCGGAAGGCGAGGCCGATGTAGAGCAGGATCGCGACCGCGGCCAGCGCCACCGCGCCGACGGCCTTCAAGGTCTGTGTCTGCGCCAGCGAAGGGTTCGCCGAGTCCTGCTCCACCTGATAGACGGGCCCGTGGTTGTTGGTCAGGGTCGCGATGATCTTCGCCTCCGTCGCGTCGGAGAGGAACGTCTGCGTCTGGACCTCGAGAATTCGCGGGCTAGAACCAAGCGTCACATTCTTGACGGCGATAGGGTAGGTGACGGAGCTCGTGGCAGGTGTCGGGGTAGCCGTCGCGCCAGGCGTTCCCGTGGCGCTGGCGGTGGCAGTGGCGGCTGGTGTGGCCGTAGCCGCCGCGGTCCCAGTAGCGGCGGGAGTCGCGGTCTTGCCAGTGGTTGGCGTTGGCGTCGTGGTCGTAGAGCCAACGGGCGGCGCGTCGGTCGGTGGCAGCGTCTTGAGCGCGGCTTCGATTTGCGCGGCAGTCACCGGCTTGTCGAAAGTGACGACCATCAGGCCTGTATCGCTACCAGCCGTGGTTTGCGAGTAATTCTGGCCGGCGACCGTCGCATTGGGCAGCTTGTATTTCGGATCAGCCAGCAGCGACTTCACCGCGGCTTCTTCGTTCTTGCCGAACGGGCGGGTAAAGGTGATGTAGGCGTACTGTTGCGCGGGGATCGAGCCTTTGGCGTCCGTGAGCACGTAGACCTGCACGTCTTGCGCGCCATTCGCCTCGTAAACCTTCTGGACCTGTGTGCTCGAAACCTCGTTAGCGAAGCGCAGGTAGCGGATATCGCCGCCGGTGAAGTCAATGCCGAGATTCAGGCCCCAGAAAATCAGCGCCAGCAGGCCCGGCACGATGACAACCGCCGAGACCAGGAAGAACCAGTATTTGTAGCGCGTCAGGTGAAACACGGCTTACTCCTCCCCACCGGTCTGCTTGGTGGTCATGCTTGCCGCGTCGGGCTTGGCGCCATTTACCCCCGCTCCGACGCTCGCCAGCGTGTCCTCGCTCTCCTCATCAGGCCCAGCGTCGAGATCCTCTGCCTCCTCTGCGGTCGCGCGCGATGGTGTCACCACCGCTGGCCGGGTTGATGGCTTGCGCAGCCGCGGATTGTAGCGCGGGACCTTCAGCGCGTCGGCAGGCAGCGAGTAGAGCGCCGGATGCGTCGCGATGCCGGAGAACATCAGCAGATTCAGGAAGTTGCGGGTAACAACGACAGCGGTGAAGAGGCTCAGCACCACGCCGATGAACAGGTTGGTAGCGAAGCCGACGATGTTCGTCGCGCCGAAGGTATTGCCGAACCAGTAGAGGATCGCCGCCGTGATCAGCGTCGAGGCGTTAGAATCGCGGATCGAGGGCCACGCGCGCTTGAAGCCGAGGTCAACGGCCGAGGCCATTGTGCGGCCCGCGCGTAACTCCTCTTTCATACGCTCGAATATCAGGATGTTAGCGTCTACCGCCATGCCAATCGTCAGCACGACCGCCGCGATGCCTTCCAGCGAGAGCGTGACGCCGAGCAGCTTGATGACCGCGACAAGGAAGAGCGCGTAGAGCATCAGCGCCAGGTCGGCCAGCAGGCCGGGCAGGCGGTAGTAAATGATCATGAACAGGACGACCAGCCCCAGGCCGATGAGCGCGGCGCGAATGCTGTACTCAATTGCCTGCTGGCCCAGCGTCGCCGCCACCTGGCGCACTTCGGTTGTCGTTAGCGGCAGGGGCAGCGCGCCGTACTTCATTTCGGTCGCCAGCTGCTGCGCCGCGGTGATGCTGCCCAGTCCCGTAATTTGTCCCTGGCCATCAATCTCACTTTGAATCGTCGCCGAGTTGATAACCTGGTTATCCACAACGATCGTCAGATACTGGCCTATGTTGTCTCTGGTATAGGTTGCGAACGCCGCCCGCGCGGGGCCGCTGAACTCGAATGTCACTATGGGCTGGTTGGATTGATCCAGCTGCGCGCTGATCGAGTTCGGATCGAGCTGGCTACCAGTGAACACGACCTTGTATTGACCCGGCTGAACCGTCGTGCCGACACCCAGCGGCGTGCCCTGGGTGTCAATGATCTGCATCAGACCCGTCTTGCCGAGCAGCGCCTTGGCCTGCTCCGGGTCCTTCTGATTGGGCAGCTGGACGAGGATGCGGTTGTTGTCCAGCGTCTGCACGACCGCGTCGTTCACGCCCAGGCCACCAGAGACACGCTGCTGCACGATGTTGACTGTGCTGGGCATTAGCGAGCCGATGTCGCAGTTCGGCTTGTCGGTTGGGCAGTGCGCCTGAAGCTGGATCTCGACGCCGCCGGTCAGGTCGAGGCCGAGGTTGGCCTTCAGGGCGTTCTTGTAGCCGCCGATGTTGATGCCTGGTGTGTTCGGGTTGGCCACATACGCCGCGCCCGCCCCCAGAAGGAGGATGAAGACGAGGAAGAGAATGGAGCGGACCGTGTTGCCGCGCATGGAGACAAGCCCCCTCGCTAATGCTCCTGGGCGTCGGTATCCCGTAACGCGACGCCAGTATGACCATCATTTTCAGTAATAGTGGTGGCGTCTGGCCCAGGGCGCCCGCGCCCGTATCCGCCGTGCGCTCTCCACGCCGCGTTTGCGGGTGATGGGCTGATGTGCATGCGCGCGGCGCCAGGCGCGGGTCCAAATCGCCGCTCGTGGCAGAGCGTATCTGGCCCAGTATATCTGAGGCCCCCGCGCCTGTCAACGCGCGTATGACCCGGCGACGCCGGGCTACGCCTGGGCTGGCGGCTTACTTCGCGTGCGGTGTTCCGCCAGTATTTTATCAGGTTGTGGGGTAGCCGCCGCTCGCTTGCACGCCGCTTGCCTTAGTGCCAGACGAGTGACCACGCGCCAGTGGCACGCTCGCGCCCGAAAAAGAGGGGTCTCAGCCGCGCTCGCCGCTCCATCCAGCAGACGACGGAGGATTGGCGGGATAGGAAGTATTGCTATAGCTCGCCTCATTCTCATCATCAGCGACGGCTTTGAGGTGCAGCGCCTCGCGCGCGATCAGGCCGTTGGGGAGCTGGCGCAGACGGTAGGCGGTCGCGTACTTCACGCCCTCGGCGAAGAGGTCCAGGTTCGGGCTGGCGATCACCAGGCCCATCCCAAGTTGCTGGGCGAAGCGGATCACCAGGTCGGCGTTGCGCTGGTCCATGCGCGCGAAGGCTTCGTCGTGCATCAACAGCCGCAGCGGCGCGTTGGAGACGGCGAACTGCATCGCCGCCGCCGTCAGCAGCAAGACATAGACCGGCACGCGCTGCTCGCCGCCGCTGCCGAAGCCCGACACAGCGCTGTCCCACGGGCGCACACGGGCGTCAAGATCGTCGCTATGCAGCAGCGAGATGTCCACCCAGCGGCGGTAGTCCAGTTGCTCCACAATGGCCTCTACTGAGGGCTGTGTCTGCCCGCGCATCTGCTCATCCAGCCAGCCCGCGAAGATCTGTGTGAGCTGCGCCTGCACGCCAGCGGGCATCGCGTGGCCGTGCTCCAGCAGCGCCGTCGCCACAGTCACATGATCGAAGGGGATGTCGGGGTGGCGCGTCAGCCGGACAGAGAGCTTCATCGAGAAGCGGGTGTTGCGGGCGAAGAAGCGCGCTGTCGCCAGCCGCTCGTTGAGCCCCTCGATGATGGTCTGCGCCCGCCGTAGCTGCTCCACCAGGTGGCTGACGACCTCACCCAGGATAATGTCGCGCACCACGCGCGTCACTCGCTCGGCCAGCGTCTTCTGCAGCTGCTCGATATTGGTATCGAGGAAGCTGAGCAGCAGGCGGATGTCGCTGGCTCCCTCCATGCGAGGGGCCACATCCAACAGCCAGCCTTGCGGCGCGAGGGCCAGCTCGGTCTTGGCGGGCGCGCGCAGGCCGAAGCGGTCGTCCGCTCCGACCAGCGCCTGGTATTCCGCGATCGCGACGAGGAAACCTTCCTGCGTGCGCTCGGCCTGGCTAAAGGCGCGCGGCAAATCCTCATCGAGACGCGAGCGGTTGTCGCGTCCCTTCGTTAGCTGCCGGGCGTAGCGCGCGGGATCATCCACCTGATTGGCTGGCAGATCGAGGCTATCCGCTACGACGCCGAGCAGCGCGCCGAACGCCACTGTCCGCTGCTCCAGCGCGGCGCTGGCGCTGTTGGCCGACTCCTCCACCGTCTGGCGGACCTGCCGCGCGGCTTCCATCTGATGTAGGGCGATGCCCTTGGCCACGCCCGCCTTGCGCGCCTGCTCTTCCGCCGCTTTCAGCCGGCGCTGGAGCTGGGTGATGCGCGCCTCGAAGTTCTCCAGGCCAGCGGCGCGTAGGGCGTTGCGCGCTTCGCTGAGCAGCCGCTGCGCTTCCATGGTCTTGCGCTCGCACTGGTCGAGATAGGCGCGCGCCATGCCATAGGCCTCGTTTTCGGCGCTATGGGTCTCTTCAGCGGAGCGCAGCCGCGCGCCCAGTTGCGCCAGGCGTCCGCGTGTTTCCGCCGCTCGCGCTACAGTGTCCGCCACCGCCTGGCTGAGCGCCAGCCGCGCGCGTTCCAGCGCCGCCGGATCGCTGGCCAGCATCGGATAATCGCGCGTGACCTCGGCCCAGCGGTCGCGGGCGTCGCTCTCGTCGCGAGTGGCTTCCTCACTCTCGCGCGCCGCCGCCGCCAGCCGCAGCGACGCCGCCTCCTCGCTCTCGCGCAGGGTTCGCAGCTCACCGCGCCGCTGCTCGATCTCTTCGAGCATATGCGTCACTTCCGTGAGCGACGCGGCGCGCGCTTCGGCGGTCCGCGCGTTTTGTCGCTCCTGCTCCAGTGATTCGCGTCCCCGACGCAACTCCTCGTGGAGCGCCGCCTGCTCGCGTTGCAGTTCCTCGCGGCGCGCGGCGGCGGCGGCTTGACGGCGGACGACGCCGATCAGCGACTGTGAGCGCGTGCGCGGGCGGATGACGCCAGCCACATCCCCCAGCCGGTAGCGCCCGTCAGGGCAGAGGTAGTCCCCGGAGCGGGTAGGCTCCTGCGCCAGCGCGACAGATCCGAAGACGGTGTCCAGGTGGCGGCGCAGGTCGGAGGAGTTCGTGGTGAGCGCCGCTGCCAGTGAGCCGCGCTGCTGCTTGCTGTTTCCGCCAGGAGCCAGGGTATGCCAGTCCACCTCGCTCGGAGCGGCGGCGCGCGCCTGGTCGAATGGGGCGTTGAGCAGGAGCAAGGTCAGCGTGTCGGTATGCTCCAGCAAGCCTTCGATGGCTTCCGCCCAGGGCAGTCCCTCGCGCGCCAGGTCGAGCTGGCGATAGGCCGGCTCGACGGTGGGGTCTACTGTTCGCAGCTTTTCCAGCGCGCGCTCGCGTTGTGGAGAGAGGGGTGGAATCGGTTCGGTCTGCGTCTGCTCAATCTCGTTATCCAGCGCGCTGATGCGCCGCTCCAGCTCAGTCAGGCTGACCTCCAGGCGGGCGGCGTTGGTGGCGGCGTCGCGCGCCAGCGCGCGGGCCTCCGCCTGCGCCTGGCGCGCTGTCTCGGCCAGTGGTGGAAGCGCCATCGTGCTTGGCTCGCCAGCGGGCGCGCGCCCCAGCCCTTCCGGCCAGCGCTGCGCCATCTTGTCCCAGCGGCTCCACATCGCCTGCCGCGCCGTCTGGAGCGCGCGCGCGGCGGCGTCCTGCTGGGCGCCGGCTTCACGCTCGATCTGGCGCGCCTCACCCGCGCGAGCCGCTGCCTCACGGATGCGCTGGGCATGGACATCCAGTCCGCTGAGCGCGGCGTCACCCGCGACCCATGCCGCATGCAGCGCATCGGCCAGCGGCTGCTCCGCGGGTTGCGCGATTATCCGCTCCCATGCGGCGTCCAGGTCAGTGGGCAGCGCGCCGAGTGCCTTGCTGGCCCGCGCGCGCAGCTCCGTCAGCCGCGCGCGGGCGGAGCTAACCTCCTGCTCCAGCGCCTGGCGGGCTGACGCGAGCGAGGTTTCTGAACGCTGCAAGCGCTCTTCCGCGACCCGCAGCTCGCGCGCCGCGCGGTCCTGCTCGAACTGCGCCGCTTCCAGACCCTCATTGGCCCGGCCCACAGCCTGCACGACCTCGCCCTGGTGGAGTTGTTGCAGCGCATCCAGCTCACGCCGCGCGGAACTCTCCTCAGCGTAGGCGTTCTCCGCGGCGGCCTCGGCCTGTCGCGCGCCAGATTCCGCCTCGCGCAGGCGCTCATCCGCGTGGATCAGCGCCTGCGCGTTGTCGTCGCTCTCCCAGGCGGCGCGCAGCCAGGTTAGCGCGGCATGGCGCAGGGAGGCGTCGTGATAGGCGCGCCGCGCTTCGACCACACCAGCGAGTGTCGCCCGCAGCTTGGCGTATTCGTCAATATCACGGTGGATGCGATGGATGCCTTCCAGCCCTTCGACCAGCCGCTCCAGGTGCGGGCGGTCCACGACAGGCAGGAATTCGCGGACAACGCCACTGGGGTCGGCCACCAGCGCGTCATCCACCTTCAGGCCGAGGATGCGGTGCAGCACATCATAGAGCGCCTCGTAGCGCCGTTGCCAGTCCGCTCCCTCGATGTTGAGCAGCCGCCGCGCCACCAGCCGGTTATAGTCTTCAAGCTGCGTGGCGTTGAAGATTGCGCCGCCGCTATTCGCGGTAATGAGTGGCTCGTTGCGCGCCCGGAAATCCTGCATTTGCAGCGGCGCCTGGCCTTGCGGCGTCGCTTCCAGGAAGGCGATCCGCTCCAGCGCGGCGGGCAGGGCGTAGTAGAATGGGTGGGCTGACTGCGGAGTGGCGGCGGCTCCCGCGCCATAGACCCAGCGGCCCTCGCCCTCATGCTCCACCTCGACCGCGCAGAAGCCGACCGTGCGCTGCCGCCGCCAGCCCCGGTCGGGCCGGTCCACGCCATGCGGATCGAAGAAGAGGATCGTGTTGCTCAGCGTGCGGCGGCCAACGCGCCCGCCTTCGCGCGCCGCCGCGTTGAAGACCTTGCCTGTGGTGGGGAACAGCGCCCAGTCAATCGCGTCGAGGATCAGCGACTTGCCGGAGCCGTTCTCGCCGATCACCGCCAGCATGTCGCCAAAGACCTCCAGGGTGGCGTTCTCATGGCCGTGCCAGTTAATGAGCCGGATGCGGCGCATCAACGCGCGGCCTGAGCCCTTGTGGGACTGGTAATTGAGCGCTGCCATCTAGTCCTCCTCGCCGCGCAGGTCATCGTAGGCGACCAGCCCCGCTGGCGGCAGGAAGCGGTCAATCAGGTCGGTGAACTCGTAGACCCCGCTGAAGTCGTGCTCATCCAGACGGTAACGCTCCTCGGGGCGCTGGCGGTCGTCGGCGCCGATGCGCCGCACCAGCCGCCGCCGCTCGAACGCCGCGAACGCCTGATAAAACGCGCGCTGGTTGGCGCGCACACGCTGCGCCGCGCCTGCCCGCTGGGGCTGCGACGCCACGCTCTTGCGGTTACGGGAGACTGGGGCGCGTCTGCGGGTCCTGTTCGTCGCTGTCTCCTCTTCGTCCTCTTCGTCCGCATCCGCCTCGCTGTCGCCCTGGGTGGCCAGCGCCTCGTTGATCACCGCTTCATCGAAGCTGATCCACGGTGAGAGCCGCTGTCCTTCTTCCGCGACGTAGCGGAACAGCTCGCTGAAGCGGAAGACGCTGGCGGAGTCGCCCGCCTCCAGCAGGCGCACGCTGCGGTAGGCGCGGATCAGGCAAGCGTAGGCGGTCTGCTTGCGCGCGGTAAGCTCGAAGATGTCGGCGATCAGCAGGTCGCGCTGGCGGGGTGGGGCGGGCCAGTAGACGCGCGCCCAGCGACCCATGCGCAGTTCCAGGTTGGCGCCAAGCTCTTCCTCGAAGAAGCGCTGCTCGGTCTCATAATGCCGGGTGAGCCAGGTGAACTCATCGGGAGAGTCCTCGGCCATGAGGGCGCTCTGCTCGATCAGCATGCGGCGCACACGGATGGCGAGATCACGCTCGCGCTGTCCTGTATAGGTCGCCATTGGTCTCACCTCTGAATAAAGACGCGCCACGCAGGCGCGTCCGCGCTACATGAACCTGTCCAGACCATGCGAGGCGGGTCTATTCGCGCTCGTGGCGCGAGTCGCCGCCACGGCGCAAAAGGCCTGGAAGCGGCCAGAAGCGGCGCCCGCCATTTCCATTGGTCTGGGGCGCGCGCTCAGGCTCGGCCGACCCAAGTGTAGCGGGCGTCTGGAGCGGACGGGTGGGTCGCGCCTCGGCGGGTGGCGTGATCGCCTCCAGCGGGCGCGTCACCACGGCCTGTTCCTGCTCCTCGCTATCGAAGTCCTCCAGCGGGTGGGTCGCCGCTACAGCGGCCTCTGGCGCCGCGGCGACGGGCTGTGGCGCCACAGCCTCGTCGTCACCAGCGGCGATGGCGCTGAGGCGGTCCATCGCGGCGGCGGCCCTGGCGGCGGCGCGGGTTTCAGCGGCGGCCTGGTGGGCGGAGGTGGTCGCCGTGAAGCGGTAGTTGTCCATCTCTACCTCGAAGCCTGGCCCCTGGAGCGTCGCGCGGCGTGGCATATTGGCCCCCGGCGGCTGGATGCGCAGCCCCAGACGGCGAAGTGGCGCGCTCTCGCGCGGGAGCCAGAGGAATGAGGCCAGCAGCCGCAACTCCTCAAGGCTGTCAATCGCGCCCAGCGCGCCTGGCGAGCCGGCGGCGATCAGCTTTTCCACCAGCCGCTCGCGGGCTTCCTCCGCCTCACGAACGCGCGGATCGTCGTCGGGTTTCCAATCGTCGGGAACGAGCAGCGCCTGCGGCGGTGGCGGCGGGGCGGGCCGTGTGCGTGGACGCAGTGAGCGCTCCCAGATGGCCTCTTCCACCATCGGCAGCGGCGAGCCACCCTTCTGTGCGAGCCAGCGCTCCAGGCGCACCTGCTGGTCGCTGGACGGCGCGGCCTGTATCCAGAGAGTGGCGTAGATCGAGCCAGAAGCGTTCCACAGATATTCGCGGGCGCGCTGGGTCGCCGCCATGCCGCCGCTGGCCAGGTCGCGCGCACGTCGCAGCAGCGCGGCGACAGCTTGCGTCTGCTGGAGGCGTAGCGAGATGGCGGCGTGAATGCGTTCGGTCAACTCGACCAGCGCCAGGCTGATGACTTTTGCGCCCTCGCGCCAGGAGCCGGGGCCGCTATCCGCCATGAAGCGCTCGAAGATCATCAGTTCACGCGCGACATCCTGCTGGACGGCGTCGAGCCGCTCGTTCAGCTCAGCCTGCGTCTCGCCAAGGCCGACGCTCCACTCCTCCTCGCGGATGCGCAGCGTCTCCTGCAGGCGGCGGACATTTTCGCCCGCGTGCCGGTCGTCGCGCAAGACCTCCAGCCGCTCGCGGACCTGGGCCGCGCCTTCGGCGGCGACGCGGAAGAACTTCTCGTGCAGGATGCCCAGACGGTCGGCGATGTCAGCCAGCGCGTCAGGATACGCGCCATCCACGCGCAGGGAGCGCAGCTCGCGGGCGAAGTCACGTGATTCCGTGTTGATGCCATGCATCGCCTGGCGCAACGACTGCCAGGCGCTATGGCAGCGCAGCGGGTCGGTGTCCTCGTAGCGCAGTTCATCCAGCAGCGTATCGAGGGCGGTGATCGCCTGGGCGAAGTAGTTGGCGCTGAGGCTGATATAGCGGCGGCGCAAGGTGCGCTGGACCTCGTCCCAGTGGGGGAGGAAGACGCGCAGCGGGCGGGCGAGGGCGTAGTCGCGCTCGACACGGCGGCGCAGGCCGTCGCGCTCGGCGCGGTCAGGGGCGAGGCCCCCATCCACCGCCTGCCAGCTTTCGAGCTGGCGCAGGATCTCGACGACCTCGCCACGCAGGTCGTCGGGCGCTGGCAGGCCGCGATAGCGCAGCACCGCTTCCAGGTCGGCGGCCAGCTCATCCACCGAGACGCCCACGCGCCCGACCGATTCCTGATCGCGCAGGGAGGCGATGATAATGGCGCGGCGCTGCTGGCGGGCGGCTCCCTCATCGCCGGGGAATGCGCGCAGGAAGTCGGGTGGCCCGGCGACGAGCGCTTCCGCCGCGCGTGAGATCTCGGCGATGCGCTGCATATCTGTCAACACACGCTCACTCTCTTCCCACGGCCCATCGCCCGCCGTCCTCGTAAATCGCCATCCCAGCGCCAGATCGCGCCTGCCATCGGCGCTCTACCGCCCGCCTTCTCTCCTCATCTAGTGCTTTCCCAGGCTGTTCTACAGCTGGCGCGTGTAAAACATCCGTTCTCTATCGTGGGCGCCCGAGACGGGAACAGGCAGGTTATCTAGCGTAGCATAGCACAGGGGCCGGACGGCTCTCGCGGGCATGGCCATTCCAGCGCCAAAAGGTACCAGCGGCGGGGGACAGGCTGGCGCTAGCGCGGGGGTGTCTCGCCTGCTACACTGTGGGGGCGCGCCGAGGCACGCCGATGGAGGGTGGAGAAAGGATGTACGCTGGTGGAACGGATATATCTGGCGCTCATGCGGCTAGCCTCCGCTACGCTGCTGTGCGGCCTCATTATTGTGGCGATGATCGCGCTCAACTCAGGCCAGCTCTACCAGAATTATGTGCTTTCAGCTTCGGGGACATTCTTTGATACCCTGCGGAACGCCTTGCCAGGGATTCTGATTACCTCAGTCACATTCCTGATGGATGGAGTCGCTTTGTTGGGGATCGTGGTCGCGTGGGCTAACCGTCGTGGAGCCTGGATGCTGGCTCTGATAGCGGCTGCTGTGGTGGCTATTGTGTTTCCCGCCGCGCTCATGTTTGGGGGCGATTTCTTTGCGATCCATCCCAGAATCGGGCGCTTGATAGCGCAAAATGCGACGCTTCTGATCTTTCTGCCGTCACTCATTCCAGTCGCGCTGGCGCTGGTGATGGCGCTACGACGGGGTGGCGGGCGCGCGGCGATGCGTGCGGAAGCGGACGCCGCGCTAGGGCTTACACGCAGCCGGCTCTGAGGGGCGAGCGAGCGGATAGGCGTAGTGTGGATGGCAGGCGTTGTGAGTAAGTCGCCGCGACGGCGCGAGGAAAGGCATCACCCATGAGGAAGTCTACCGGGCGCTGGCGATTGTAGCGGCGCTGGCGATTGTGGCGGAAGCCTGATCGCGCGCTCTCGTGGTATGACATAGGTGGCAGCGGCGAGCGGTCGCTGATCGTGGTTTTGAGGAATAGCGAGAGGCGGAGCGCAAGGTGACAGAGGCGCAGCGGGCGGCGTTGACGTTTGGCGTCAAGACGGCGCCGCAATTCACAACCTATGAGGATATTCAGCGGGTGTGGCGCGAGGCTGACGAGCAGCCGGAGCTTATCCATGCCTGGCTGTTCGATCACTTCATGCCGCTGGGGCCGGACCCGACTGGGCCATGTCTGGAAGGCTGGACGCTGCTGGCGGCGCTGGCGGCGCAAACCGAGCGCATCCGGGTGGGCCAGATGGTGACGGGCAACACCTACCGGCATCCGGCGGTGCTGGCGAACATGGGCGCGACGGTGGACATCATCTCGCATGGCCGTCTGGATTTCGGCATCGGCGCCGGCTGGAACGAGCTTGAGCACTCTTCCTATGGCATCCCTTTGCCAGCGCCGGGTGACCGCATTCGCATGCTTGGTGAGGCGTGCGAGATCATCCGGCGGATGTGGACAGAGGTGACGCCGACCTTCGAGGGACGCTACTATCAGGTCCACGAGGCGCGCTGTGAGCCAAAGCCCATCCAGAAGCCGCTGCCGCCGTTCGTGATCGGTGGTAGCGGTGAGAAGCTGACGCTGCGCGTGGTGGCGCAATACGCCGATGTCTGGAATTTCGCCGGTGGGCCAGTTGAAGAGTTCACTCGCAAGAGCGCGATCCTGGATGAGCACTGCGCGGCGGTAGGGCGCGACCCGGCGACCATCGCGCGCTCGATCCAGTTCCCGGTAAACTACGGCGATCTGGCGGCGACACGTGAGACCATTCGCACCTACATCGCGGCGGGCGCGAACCACGTCATCCTGAATCTGCGGCCGCCGTATCCCGACGATATCGTGCGGCGTCTGGTGAGCGAGGTGGCGAGGCCGCTGCTGGCGGAGGCGTAGCAGGCGGGAAACATCCCCATCACAGCCGCCCCACGAGCCGGCCAGGGTTGAGAAGGCGGTTGGGGTCGAAGCGGCGCTTGATCTCGCGCATGAGAGAGAGTGTCTCCGGTTCTTCGCCCCAGATGGGGATGTCCGCAACAAAGGTGGGCGGGCAAGCGAGGAGGATGGCGCGGGGCCAGCGGCGGGCGAAGGCGGTGAGCGTGGCGCGCAAGGCGGCGGCGAAGGCGTGGCCAGTCGCGCCGCTGGTGGCAGCGGGGTCTGAGAGACGCAGCCAGAGTGTTCCCGATTGCAGGTCCGCCAGCCAGTGGAGTGTAAGGTTGTGTTCGCTGGCAAGGCTTTGGGCGGCGTCGAGCGCGGGCATAGTCTCACTGGGAAGGGTAGAGACGCGGGCGAGGGCTTCGCGCGGCCCGGTTCGCAGCGCCGGGAAGTCATTGACGCTGGTCCAGAAAGCGACGGTCGCCGCGGTATTCAGGGTGAGCAGCGGCCGCGCGCCCATGCGGGAGAGCGTGCGCTCCAGGCTGGTGGCGGCGCGGGAAACGGCGGATGCGACACCAGGTAGACGAACGGCCAGTAAGGCCTCATCCATGTGGCCTGGCGCGAGGCGCGCCAGCTCGGGCAGGGCGGCCGCGGGCAAGGCGGCGACTGCGGCGGGGCGTGTGGCGAGCTGGCTGGCGCGGATAGCGGCGTCCCAGGCCTGGTGGGATGTGGCGCAGGCGGCGATGACGGTGGTTTCAGTCTCTGGAGTGGGAACGAGCTTGAAGCTGGCCTCGGTGATAACGCCGAGCGAGCCGAGCGCGCCGGTATACAGCCGCCGCATGCCATAGCCAGTGGAGCTTTTGACAACGCTTCCACCCGCGCGAACGATCTCGCCAGAGACATCCACCACGCGCAAGCCAAGAACGAGATCGCGGGTGTCACCGTAGAGCGCGCCGCGCAGGCCGCTGATGGCGGTGGCGAGCGTGCCGCCGATAGTGGCGCGAGCGGGTAGCGGCGGGTCCAGTGGTAGCATCTGGCGCGCGGCGGCGAGATGGTTGGCGAGGGCGGTGTGGGTCATGCCGGCCTCGATGGTGATGGTAAGATCGGCGGGGTCGTAGGCGATAACCCGGTTGAGACGCTCCAGGCTGAGGACGAGATCGCAGCGCTCTGGGGGATAGCCGAGCGCCTGGCGGGAACCAGAGCCCCACGGCACGATGGCGGCCCCTGCCTCGAACGCCAGCGCCACCGCCGCGCGGACGCCCTCGACAGCGGTTGGGCGGGCGACCACAGCGGGCGCCCGCCCGCGCGGGCTATAG
>JAKAIY010000234.1 GCA_021814145.1 Chloroflexota bacterium | reverse complement strand
GCCCAGAGCCATTCGGCCTGGCTGCGCGCCGCGGCCATCAGTTGTGTGTCGGCCATGTTCGCCATCTTCAGCTCTGGCAGGCCGCTCTGGCGCACGCCGAAGAAGTCGCCCGGCCCGCGCAGCCGCAGATCAGCCTCGGCCAGCGTGAAGCCGTCCACCGTCCGCTCCAGCGTGCGCAGGCGCTCGGAGGCCGTCGCGCTGGTCTCCTTGCTGAGCAGGTAGCAATAGGACTGGCTGTCACCGCGCCCGACGCGCCCGCGGAACTGGTGCGACTGCGAGAGGCCGAAGCGGTCGGCGTCCTCGATCAGCATCACCGTCGCGTTCGGCACGTCCACACCCACCTCAACCACCGCCGTCGCCACCAGCACGTCAATCTCGCCATCGCGGAACTGCCGCATCACGCGGTCCTTCTCCGCCGGGCGCAGCTGGCCGTGCGCCAGGCCCAGCCGCAGATGCGGGAAGACCTGCGTCCTGAGCCGCTCGTACTCCGCGATGGCGGATTTCACTTCCAGCGTCTCGGAGTCCTCCACCAGCGGGCAGATGACATACGCCTGGTGGCCAGCCGCTACCTCGGACTCTACCAGCTTGTAGGCCTCCTGCCGCTGCGCGCCAGAGCGCCAGCGGGTGATGATCGGCAGGCGGCCCGCCGGCATCTCGTCCAGTGTGGAGACATCGAGATCCCCATAGATGGTCAGCGCCAGCGTGCGCGGGATCGGCGTCGCGGTCATCACCAGCATGTGCGGGCTCTGGCCCTTGCGGCGCAAGGCGTCGCGCTGCTCGACGCCGAAACGGTGCTGCTCGTCCACGATGGCCAGCCCCAGCCGCTTGTACGTCACATCATCCTGGATCAGCGCGTGCGTGCCAATGGCGACAGCGGCCTGCCCACTGGCCAGCGCGTCGCGCGCCGCCTGCCGCTCCTTCGCCTTCTGGCTGCCGGTCAGCAACACCGTGAGCAGGCCAAAGGGCGCGAGCAGCCGCGAGAGGCTGCGATAGTGCTGCTCGGCGAGGATCTCGGTGGGGGCCAGCAAGGCGCCCTGGTAGCCGTTGGCGGCGGCGGCCAGCAGCCCGGTGGCGGCCACTACCGTCTTGCCCGATCCGACATCGCCCTGCAACAGGCGGCTCATCGGCCTGGTCTGCGCCAGGCCCGCCAGAATCTCGCGGATGGCGCGGCGCTGCGCTCCAGTGAAGCGGAATGGCAGCGTCGCCTCGAAGCAGCTTGCCGTCAGCGGCCACAGCCCCGTCTGCGGTGGCGCCATGATCTCCGGCTGCTCGCCGTCTCCCTCCGGCGTGATGAAAATCAGCGATTCTGGCGCCGGCAGCGCGGGCGCGGGCGGGCCGTCCTGCCAGTTGGCCCGGTGGGTCAGCATGCCAAGCTGGACGAGAAACAGTTCATCGAAGGCTAGCCGCCGCCGCGCCGCCGCCAGCGTCTCGTGATTGTCGGGGTAATGCGCCTGGGCCACCGCCTCGGGCAGCGCTATCAGCCCGGCGCGGGCGCGCACCTCCGGCGGCAGGTGGTCGGTAATGAACGGCGCGCAGCGGTCTACCGCCCACTTGGTGATCTTGCGCATCGCCTTGGGGTTGAGGCCCTCGGTAAGCGGGTAGACGGGCGTAAGCCGTCCTGTGTTGATGAGGTCACCCTGCTCTGGTAGCTCGTGGCTGCGAACATTGAACTCGACCTTGTTGCCGAAGCGCTGCTTCACGCCGGTCATGACGATGTAGGAGCCAGGGGTCAACTGCTTTTGCAGGTATTGCTGGTTGAACCAGACGGCGATGACGCCGCCGCTGTCATCGGTGACACGGGCGGTGGTGCGCGTGCGCGGGCCGTGGCGCGTGGTCTTGACCTCCCAGATCATGCCCAGCACGGTCACGACCTCATCAAACGGGGCCTTGCCGATCTTGCTGAGCTGGCTGTAGTCGCGGTGCTCGCGCGGGAAGGTGAAGAGCAGGTCGCGCACGGTCTCAACGCCCAGTCGCGCCAGGCGCGCGGCCTGCGTGGAGCCAACGCCAGCGACAGCGGTGACGGGCGCCTCCAGCAGATAGGCGTCCTCCGGACGTGGTGGATGAGCGGGCGTGGCGGCGCGCGGGCGCAGATCGGGTGGCGGCGACGCGGGCCTGGCCAGCGGCCACTCACCCTCACGCATGGCGGGCGCGGGTGTCGCCGGGCGCATCGCTGGCGCCGGGCGCGGGGGCCGCGGCGGCTGCTGCGCGGCAGGCCGGGGGATGGGCGGCGGCGTAGGGCGCTCGCCGCCCGTGGCGCCGGATGGGCCATCGAGCAGGGCAAGAGCGGCGCGTACCTGGGCGGTGCGGCGCATGGGATCCAGCGCATGGTAGCCAGCGAGGCGCTGCCCCATCAGCGCCGCCAGCTCCAGCGCCTCGGGCAGCCCCGTCGCGCGCAGGTCATCAGTCCAGTGGGCGAGGAAGCTCTCCAGCCCGCCCGGCCTGACGGCGGCGTCAGCATGGCCGGTCTTCCGCTCGTGCTGAAGGATGCGGCGCGCGCGCTCGATCAGCGGCGCGAGTGGCTGGGCGGCCTGCCCATCCTCTGGCCGCGTCCCGCTCACCTGCCGCATGCCGCCATCTCCTTCATTCCGGGGCTTCCATCGCTTGACCGTCTGTTCTACGCGCCTCACTCAATGGAGTATAACCCACCATGCGCGCGCCGCTCCAGCAGGCCCCCGCCGATGGGCTAGCCGCGCGTGGCTTTGCCCTATACTTTCTCCGCGAGGCGCGCGTGAACGGGCGAGGCGAATCGTGACGCCAGGAGGAGACGCATGGGAGACGACAATCAGAGCGCGGCTGACGCCGGGCAGGTCATACCATTTACCCAGCCCGGCTGGGATGCGCGCGCGTGCGCGGCTTCCACTGTGGAGCGGAGGTGGATGTCTACGCGGTCGTGACGCGGCGCTTCGTCGTGTTCGTGGACACGTGCGCGACGCCGGAGGAAGCGGGGCAGGCCCGCGCGGCGCTCGCATCAGAGCTGGCGTCGCGCCAGCCGCTGGTGATTCTCACCCACGCCGACTATGACCACTGCTGGGGAACCGCGGCCTTCGCGGGGCCAGATGGCGAGGTTATCACGCCGGTCATCGGGCATGCCTTCCGAAGGCACTGACGACAGGCGGGGATCTCGGGGTGGTGGGAAGGGTCAGAGCACCTTGGCGAGGAACTCGGCCGTGCGGGGGTGACGGGGGTGCGTGAAGATCTGGTCGGGCGTCCCGGATTCAAGGATCCGCCCCTTCTCCATGAACACGATGGTGTCGGCGA
>JAKAIY010000233.1 GCA_021814145.1 Chloroflexota bacterium | reverse complement strand
CCGCGCGAACGGGCGGCGCTGGCGCTGCGCGAGGGGCAGGGCCTCTCCTGCGATGAAGTAGCCCAGGCGCTCGGCGTCAGCCCATCGGCGGCGCGCACGCTGCTCTGGCGCGCACGCGAGCGCTTCCGTGACCTCTACCAGCGCGCTGATACGGAAAGCGACGCCATCTCATGGCAAGGAGGCGCGCAATGAGCGTCACGACACCCTGTCCAGAGGCGATGAGCAGTCAGACACTCTCCGCCTGGATTGACGGCGGGCTGCCGGAAACCGGGGCCACGCGGCTGCGAGCGCATGTGACGACCTGCCCCGCCTGCCAGGAGCGTGTGCGGGCCTATGCCCAGGTGCGCAGCATTGTGGGCGGGCAGCGCATCCCAGCGGCCCCGCCAGTGGATATCGCCGCCGTGCGCGCGGGCCAGCGCCTCACACGACGCGCCGCGCGCCAGGCAGGCCAGCGGCGGGCGCCGCGCGTTGTGTGGGGTGGGCTGGGCGCGGCGGTCGCCGCCGCGCTATTGATCGCCGCCTTCAGCCAGGTCTTCGCGCGCCTGAGCCAGGTTATCCCGACCGCCACCGTGGCGCCCGCAACGACGGCGACGCCTGCCAGCAAACTCGTATGGGCTGAGCGGACATCGCCACCCGGCCTGACGCTCACCGATGGCGGGCTGTCCTACGCTTTCTCGCCAGCGAATGACCAGGACGCCTGGATTTGCGCGCAGGGCGCTGACGGCGCGTTTACCATCTGGGCGACAACCGATCAGGCGCGAAGCTGGCATGTCGCGGGTCAGTTCACACAGCGTCTCACAACCACCACCCCGCTATCGGGCTGCGCGCTCACTCCGGATAGCGTCAATCCGCATGTGCTGGCGCTCAGTTTCAGTTGGGGCTGCGGCGCGTGTGGCACGTATCGCTCAGGAAGCTACATCTCGGGCGATGGCGGCGCGACCTGGCGCGCGATGCCTGGAGAGACAGGGATCGCGTCACTCGCGACCATTGGCGCGCGCACCTACGCGCTCGCCAGCGGAGCGTCATCGCTCCTGCTCAGCGACGATGGTCTGGCCTCCTGGCGCGCGGTTGGGCCCAGCATGGCGCGAACGAGTTTCTTCTATCTCTGGCCCAATCTCAGAACAGGCGCCTTGCTGCTCGGCGATGGCTCCAACCACCTCTGGCGCACAGAGAATGGCGGCGCGTCATGGACGGAGATCACCCTGTCGCGAAACATTCAGACGAATGAAGGTGAAGGGGCCTGGCTGCCCTCCCTGGGCGCCTGGCGTATCTGCGGCCAGGAGCAAGTGTCCGATCCAGCGTCAGCGCCCATTCAATGCACAACTGATCTAGGCAAGACCTGGACCACGCAGCCATATCTCAACCAAATCGTGACGTGCGAAAATTGTGGCAAGGACGGCGGTTCGCTCGTGTCACAGCAAGGGTGCTATCCGATGGCGATGACGCCAGATGGCTCGATGTACTCCTGGTGCCAGCCCACCGCCACCGTAACGCAAGGCCTGACGCCGGCCTGGAATCTCTACCGGCTGGCTCCCAACGCGACGCAATGGGAATCGCTCGGCGCGCCACCCAGTTCTGTTTCTCGCCCGTTCGCGACGCCGCTCTCCGGCACGCCTGTTGACGGGCCATCGCAGACATTCGGCGAGTTGCTGTTCACCGGCGATCCCTCCTCCAGAGGAAACACCGTATGGTACAGCGATCCATCGCTCGGCATTCTGGTTGTCGCCACACTGCCTTCCTGACGGAATATGGCTTGAGTCCTCGCGCCTTCCGTTGATGCGCTATAATCGCGCTTCTTTTTCAGAGCGTCTATGGGACACTCCGCCAGGCGCCCCATAGACTATGCGCCCGCTCTGCTGTATGCTTCCTCTGACCACGCCAGCCGGGGCGCGGTCAGAGTGTGTCCGCGTGCGGGAGCCGCCGGAGCAAGCTGTGAGGAGGATGAATGCCCGCGATTGACGCGAGCCAGATCGCTTTGCTGGAGGCGCTGGTAGCGATATTGCAGACAGTTGTGCTGGTGGTGGCGGGGATTGTCGCGTGGTGGCAGCTCCGCGAGGCGCAGCGCGCCCGGTATCTGGGCGCCATCATCCGCATGTACGATGACCTGGGAAGCCGTGAGGCGTATGAGGACGCCGACGCCGCGCTGGGCCTGCCCGCGCGCATCGAGGAGTACACTCCCGAAGAGCTGGAGCTGGCGACCTGGACAACGCGCGTCTACGAGAAACTGGGCTTCCTCGTCGAGTCGGGCATAATTCCCGCCAGGTACATCATTCCCCTCTATTCCCGCCGCATCGTCTGGACCTGGGAGGCGCTGCAGCCGTTTATCCAGGAGCAGCGAAGCCAGCGCGATGACGGTGGCGCCTATCGCATGAGCGGTGACGGGCGCTACTTCGAGCTGCTGGCGAAACGCGCGCTGGCCTATCGCGAACGCGCATTCAAGGGCAGCCAGCGCGCCCATCCGACGGTGCCGCCAGCGTATCGCGCCCGCGTGCGCGAGATGATCGCGCGCGGCGAGCGGCTCGGCTCTGGTGGCTATCGCGGCTGAGACAGCGCCTCATTCCTCTTCTCCCGGGTGGAAAAGGGAAATGAGGCGCGTTTCTTACGCCTCGCCGCCCGTCCCTGGCTCGCGGGCGCCCTCATCCGCCGCCGGCTCGTCGCTGGTGAGCGGCGGCGCGGGCGCGAACGGGCCTGTTGGCGTGCCGGCGCGGTTGATCAGCGCGTTGCTGAGCCGCTCCCAGAGGCCACTTTCCGGCGCGCTGGGGCGCGGACCGCTCGACGCGCCCACGCGCGGGGCTTCCAGCGTCGCGTCCGCGTCGCCAAGTGGAAGCGTCCGCCGGGCGGAATCCTGGCGTCCGGCAGGTTCGGCGGCGGGCGCCTCAGGCGCGGCCTCCTGGGGAGCGTCCGCCACCTCGACTGGCTGGGTGTCGCCGGGCTCATCCCGCGCCAGCGGGACCGTCGCGGGCGCGGGCGCGGGAACGGGCGGGGCGCTCACGACCGCCACCGGGGCCGTATCACCCCAATCCGGCTCAGGCGCGCCGGGCGTCGTCTGCGGTTCGTCCTCCCGCGCGGCGTCATCCACGCGCCCGCCGGGCTCCGCTGGCTCCTCAGGCGCCGTAACGCTGGCGGGCGCGGCCAGCCGCTCATCATCATAGTCCGCTTCCAGCGCGGATGTCTCAGACGCGGATGTCTCAGACGCGGATGTCTCAGACGCGGATGTCTCAGACGCGGATGTCTCAGACGCGGATGTCTCAGACGCGGATGTCTCAGACGCGGATGTCTCAGACGCGGAT
>JAKAIY010000232.1 GCA_021814145.1 Chloroflexota bacterium | reverse complement strand
GCCATGCCGTGATCCTCCTCGAACGGGTTCTTCATCTACCCGATGAGAATCACCTGCTGGCCGATCTCGTCAACCGACCTCAAATCCCCACACTCAATTGGACACTATCCGCCGGAGGCAAGTTCCCAGCGCCGGGAGGGAAAATATGAGTTTTGGCGTAGCTGAAACCTCGCGCATTATGCGCCATCAGGGGTAGGTTAAACGTAATGTAGGTATGAGATGCGGTGACGTAGGTTGCTGACCACGCCAATTGTCTGTCAGCCGGATTCGCCCCACAGCCACTCGCCACTGTCCCAGGTTCGAGCCTGCTCACGCCGCGCCTCTCTGTCCGGGGGCAAGACCGGACTCAGACGGCGCTGGAGTCTTCCCACGCCCTTGAATCCGGGGGAATTCAGAGCGGGAACTCATGCCTGTCGCGTTCCGGACACCCTGGAACGCATGGGCGGAGATCTAGAGAGAGTCAAGTCACATGGCGCCAACAAAACCCACGCTCGCCGTGCGCATCCGAGAGACGCTATCCCAAATTGGGCGGCGACTCCTTCGCGCGTGGGACGATGGGTTGCGGTGGCTACGCGTTCATACCTTCCAGCCCACGTGGCTTCCCGCCCGCTGGCGCTACCCCATCACCGGCTATCTGTTCGCCTGCGCGCTCGCGTTCCTCGCGGTCATTATCAGCTGGTTTGTGGTCCAGAGGTTCCCAAATTACATGTTTGTGGGCGCCATGTCATTCCTGGCGGTGGTGATCCTTGCGTTCACTTTTGGGGCTGGGCCCAGCCTGTTTGCCGAATTTGTGGGAATAGCGCTCCTCTGGTACATTGTGCTTCCGCCTCACTGGTCCCTGGATATTGTGGAACCAGATTTGCTGATCGGGCTGACGGCGCATATGATTGTGGGCGCGAGCATCGCCATTCTCGCCAGCCGGGTCGAGCAGGCGCGCCAGCAGGCGACTGATGAACGCACGGTTGCGCTCCAGTTGAGCGCTCGCCTCCAGACAACGCTGGATGTCCTCCCCATTGGAGTGGGTATCGCTGAGGCCAGCGGCCAGCTCTCGCTCATGAATCGCGCGTTCCAGGCCATGTGGGGCGTGGCGCCTTCTGCCGCTCCTCCTGACCAGCAGAGTCGCGCCTGCCAGGGTTGGCGGCTGGATGGCTCCCCCATCGCCGCGCAGGAGTGGGGCCTGGCTCGCGCCATGCGGAATAACATGAGCGTTCTCAACGAAGAGATCGAAATCGCCGCCGTCACAGGCGAGCGGAAGAGTGTCCTGTACTCCGCCGCCCCAATTCACAATGAGCGGGGCGCGGTAG
Source organism: Chloroflexota bacterium (assembly GCA_021814145.1). Lineage (GTDB taxonomy): Bacteria > Chloroflexota > Ktedonobacteria > Ktedonobacterales > JADMIN01 > JAKAIY01. The sequence continues at coordinate 1,990 of JAKAIY010000232.1, read as the reverse complement.
ACGGCGGCGTCGTCGTCATGCTGGATATTACCGAGCGCCGGAATCTCGAGCGCCGGACACACGCTGCCCTGACGACGCTCCTGGCGATGGCCGAAACCCTGGTCGCGCCTCCGCCGCATCCTGAGCGAGTCCCCGCTGCGCTTGCGGAATCCCGCGGACGTACACGCGACCGCGCAGCGATACAGCAGCTCCTGACGCTGACGCAGCACCTCTTTGGGGGACAGTATGCGAGCGTCACACTCATCGCGGGAGATAGCGAGACCATCGAACCGGTCGCCGTGGTTGGCCTCATTCCAGCGGAAGAGCAACGCTGGTGGACGGTGATGCGCCAGGCGCATCCTGGTGATTTCGCGCCGCCGCTCGATCAGGCGCGCCAGGATGAGGAGGAGCTATCCGTTGTCTACCGGGCAAGCCAGCCGCTCTTCATTCCAGGCAAAGCACCGTTCGGAACGCATGGCGCCTTGCTGGCGTCGCTGCGATTGGGGACCGGGCGCACGTGCCTGGTCGTCATGGAGGTCGCGGAGCGCGACGAGCTGACATCCCAGGACTATGAGCTCGCGATGGCGACAGCGCGACTGGTGGGCAGCCTGCTGGAGCAAGAGCGCCTCCGACAGGAGCGTGAGGATGCGCGCGCGACGGTTCTGGCGCTGGAAGAAACCAACCGGCGTATGGATGAGTTCCTGGGCATTGTGAGCCATGAGCTGCGCACGCCGCTCACAAGCGCCAAGCTCAGCGCGCAGATGGCGGACCGCTGGCTGCATCAATGGCTCGCGACGCCAGCGGAGGGCCCGACGGGGGCGATTCACCCGGAGCAGATGAACAGGTTACTGGCGCTCATCACCCAGATCAACCGCCAGATTGCCCGGCAGGAGCGATTGGTGAGCGATCTGCTGGACGCTTCGCGCCTGCACGCGGGTCATCTCGACTTGAACATGGTTCCCTGCGACATCGCCGCTGTGGTCCGGGAAGCCGTTGATGAGCAGCGTTTGCTGCATCCCGGACGCGCGATTATCCTGGATATAAAAACCGGCGAAGAACCTGTGATAGTCGAGGGGGACGCTGACCGGATCGGGCAGGCGGTCACGAACTACCTGACGAATGCGCTCAAGTATTCACCAGAGCGCGCGCCGGTGCGGGTCTCTCTCAGCGCCGATGAGCGCATGGCCACTGTGCGCGTGCAGGATAAAGGCCTCGGAATCCCGGCGGACGCCCAAAAACACCTCTGGGAGCGATTCTACCGGGCGCCGGGTGTTGTCGTGCAGAGTGGCTCAGGAGTTGGCCTGGGGCTAGGCTTATACATCACCCGCACCATCATCGAGCGTCTCGGTGGGCAGGTGGGAGTGACAAGCAAGCCGGGAGCCGGAAGCACGTTCTGGCTGAAACTGCCCCTCATGCGCTTCTGACGCCCGTCGCTGTCCGGGCCGCGACAAGCCGCCAGCGGATTGTCTGGCGTCACCCAGAGAACAACGCGCCCATGCTCCCATGGCTGGGAGCATGGGCGCGCCATTCAGCCGCGCAGCGCGCCGCTACGCCTGCCGGCCTTCGCGGGCGAGGCGGCGCAGGACGGCTTGCAAGATGCCGCCGTTGCGGTAGTAGGTGATGTCAATCGGGCTATCGAGCCGCGCGATGACCTGGAAGGTCTTGACTGAGCCATCGTCAGCGGTGGCGCGCACGGTGACCTCCTGGCGCGGCCTGAGCTCGCCGTCAATCCCCTCGATGTCGTATGTCTCGCGACCTGTCAGGCCCAGGCTCTCGCGGCTCTCGCCGGGCTTGAACTGGAGCGGCAGGATACCCATGCCCACCAGATTGCTGCGGTGGATACGCTCGTAGCTCTCGGCGATGGTGGCGCGAACACCCAGCAGTAGCGGGCCTTTCGCCGCCCAGTCGCGCGAGCTGCCCGAGCCGTACTCCTTGCCCGCCAGGACGATCAGAGGCGTGCCTTCACGCTGGTAGCGCATCGAGGCGTCGTAGACCGTCATCTCATCGCCGC
>JAKAIY010000100.1 GCA_021814145.1 Chloroflexota bacterium | reverse complement strand
CTGCCCTGGCTGCGTCTGCATCCGCTGCCGCACCTCGCCGCGGGGCTCGCCGACCTCTGCGCGCTCATGAATACCTACCACCCGCTGCTCCCAACTTGACAGAAGAGGGATGACATGGCACCTCTAGAGGTTTAACGAAAGAGCGCGCCAGGACAACTCCCGCAGAAAGCCGCCCTGGCGCGTGAGGCGCAAAGATAAGACTATATCGCGCGTAAGCGTCAGCCGATCTTCTCGCCGACAGACTTCATCTGGGTGAAAAGCAACAGGTAGTCGCGCCCGCCAGCCTTCGAGTCCGTGCCGGACATGTTAAAGCCACCGAACGGATGCGCGCCGACCAGCGCTCCGGTGCACTTGCGGTTGAAGTACAGGTTACCGACGTGGAATTCGCGCCGGGCGCGCTCCAGCCGCGCGCGATCCCGGCTGAACAGCGCGCCAGTCAGGCCATACTCCGTGCCGTTGGCGATGTCAAGCGCTTCATCAAAATCCTTTGCCTTGATGAACGCGAGCACCGGGCCGAAGATCTCCTCCTGGGCGATGCGCGCGGTCGGCGCGACATCAGCGATGATCGTCGGCTGGATAAAGTAGCCTTCGCGGTCGAGCTTCTCGCCGCCTAGCACGAGCCGTCCTTCGCCCTTGCCAATCGCGATATAATCCAGAATCTTGCGCTCAGCGGCGGCGTCCACCACTGGCCCCATGAAGGTGGCGCGCTGGTCAGGATCGCCCACTGACAGCGACTTCGCCCGCTCGACCACCTTCTCCAGCACAGCGTCGTAGACACTCTCCACGATGACCGCGCGCGAGCATGCGGAGCACTTCTGGCCCTGGAAGCCAAACGCGGAAGCGACAATCCCGGCGGCGGCGGCATCCAGATCAGCGGTCTCATCCACCACAATCGCGTCTTTGCCGCCCATCTCCAGAATGGCGCGCTTGACCCAGATCTGGCCCGGCTGCGCCTTCGCGGCCAGCTCGTTAATGCGCAGGCCAACCTCGCGCGAGCCGGTGAAGGAGATAAAGCGTGTCAGCGGATGCTGAGTGAGCGCGTCGCCCATAACGCCGCCGGGGCCAGGCAGGAAAGTGACGACGCCCGATGGCACGCCGACTTCTTCCAGCAGCTCAACGAACTTCGCCGCGATCCACGGCGTCGCGCTGGCTGGCTTCAGCACAACCGTGTTGCCCGCCACCAGCGCCGAGCTGGTCAGGCCAATCATGATCGCGCCAGGGAAATTCCAGGGCGGGATAATGGCGCCGACACCCAGGGGGATATAGAACACCGAGTTCTCTTCGCCCGCCAGCGGCGTCACCGGCTGCTTCTCGGCCAGGCGCAGCGCCTCACGCGCGTAGAACTCCAGGAAATCAATCGCCTCGGCGACATCGGCGTCGGCTTCGACCCAGCTCTTGCCCGCCTCATAGATCTCGATGGCGTTGAACTCGAAACGCCGCTCGCGCAGGCCCTTCGCCGCCGCGAGCAGATAGCCAGCGCGTTCCCCGGCAGGTGTGTACTGCCAGGTCTTGAAGCGCTTGTGCGCCGCTTCGACCGCTTCATTCGCCTCCGCGACGCCTGCCTTGGCGAACGTGGCGAGAACCTGGCCGGGATGTGACGGGTTGTTCGACGTGAACGTCTCAGCGGTCATGCGCCGCTCGCCCGCGATAATGAGCGGGTAAGTCGCGCCGAACCCGGCGGCCACGGATCGCAGGGCAGCCTCCTGCGCGGCGATATTGTCTGGATTCGTAAAATCTGTCAGCGGTTCATTCGTGAAGGGAGGCAAAGCGCTCATCGTGACCTCCCTAGCGGTTGTAGCCATGAATTGTCCCCTTTTCTGCGTCTCTCAGACGCGCAAGCGCGCCGTCTGGTAGTGTACCGCATACGCGGGCAAGCTGGCGCGATATACACGCGCCTACGCTCCCCTGGCGGAACGGCGCGTCCTGGAAGCTTCGGCGGGTGTCTCGCTCCCGCCGTCCAGCTGGCCCAGCGTCGCGCGCGCCGTTGGGCAGAGCGGCGCGAGCGCGCACTCGGCGCAGAGCGGCTTGCGCGCCTGGCAGATCATGCGCCCGTGCATGATAAGCATGTGCGAGAGATCGAGCCAGTCAGACTGAGGAAGCAACGCCATCAAATCCTGCTCAACCTTAACCGGGTCATCGCTCGCCGTCAGGCCGAGGCGCCGGGCGATGCGGCCAACATGGGTATCCACCACGACGCCCTCGACGACGCCGTAGGCGTTGCCCATGACAACGTTGGCGGTCTTGCGCGCCACGCCAGGCAGCGTGGTCAGCTCCTCCATTGTGCGTGGGACCTCGCCACCGTAGCGCTCGCTGATAAGCGCGGACGCCTCGCGGATGTGTTTCGCCTTGTTGCGATAAAATCCCGTCTGCTTGACATCCTGCTCCAGCTCTTCTGGATTGGCGCTGGCATAATCTTCCGCCGAGCGGTATTTCTTGAACAGCGATTTCGTCACCATGTTCACACGCTCGTCCGTGCATTGCGCCGAAAGCATGGTCGCCACAAGAAGCTCGAGCGGGGTGGAGAAGTCGAGCGAGCATTTCGCGTCAGGATACAGCTCGCGCAATATCGCGACAATCCTGGCGGCGCGCTCACGCTCGGCGGCGCTGGGAGTTGGGCGTTCGTCCACAGTCACATCCTCATACGCATCAACGCGTACACGATAGATCCACTGGATAGATCCACTGGCGGGAGGCGCGGTTCCGTCTGGCCGGTTTCGCGCCCCTGTCATCATATGACGCGGGAACGCCACAAGGAATGCTCAGGGAAGATGTATTCTCGCGAATCCGCCCGCAAGGATGAGCGCGACGCGCGCCAGCGCCAATCCGACCTGAAGCGCGAGCGCGCTGGGCACGAAGGTATTCGTCGGCGAAGAAGGCAAGGTGGCCTCAAAGTACCAGTAGAATGTGCGCAGCGCGCTAATCGAGAGGAACAAAAACAGCGCGACACGCCCAATCTGCTCGGGCGTCGTAAAGACCCGAACGCCATTCATGCGGTCCAGCACGATCGGCAAGTGTCCCACCCACGCGGCCACCTCAAACAGCGCCAGCGCGGGAACAATGCAGGTGGCGGGCAAGACGCTGGCGGCCTCGATGATACTGGTCGGCGCGCTGACCGCCACTGTCGCCACCAGCGGAAGCGCCAGCAGCAACGCCAGCGCCAGGGAAGTCATATCGCGCTGGCGAACCAGCCGGTAGGCGATGATCGCCAGGCCAAGGTAGAAGAACACGCCAAGGTACGAAGGGATGATCGGCGCGGCGCCTACAGCGGGATAGCCGGCGCTATAGTCCTGTGTCACCAGCAGCCTGAGCACGTCTACCGCGTTCGCGCCTGCCCGCGTCCAGAAATCCGGGTTTAGCGGCGATGGCCCCAACCGCAGGGGCTCACTGGACTGCGCCAGAGCCGGGCTGCCAACAGAAAAACCGATGCGCAGACTGACGATCTCCCATAGGACGGGCAGGCCAGAGATAACCGCCGCCACGGCGATCGCCACCAGTGGCGCGCGCATCCTCTCGAAGAGCGCTGGTTTCCTCCAGCGCCACGCGACCAGGAAGCCGATCATCAGCAGCGGCGTAATCCACAGACCTGGCGCGAGGTCGCAGGCCAGACCTGTCGCGACCCCCGCGAGCGAAAACAGGCCAAGCGTCCGCATCCGTGTTGAGCCTGTCCAGCCGTGCGCCGCTTCATTCTGATGCGCGCTCTCCAGCAAGTGGAAGCCGCGCAGCAAAGCCCAGAGCGCGGAGCTCAGGAGCAGCGGCAGCAGCACCACCTCGGTTCCCGAGCGGCTCAGTGAGACATGCCAGCTTGACGTGGCCGTGAGCAGCGCCGCGAGCAACGCCACGCCGCGCTGCTCATGTCGGCCCGTCTGGCGCAGAATCTCAATGGTGAGCGCATAAATGACGAGCACAGTGAGTGTGCCGATGATCGCGCTTGGCAAAAGCGCCGCCAGCGGCGTGGGGCCAAAAACCCGCACCAGCAGCCCTTCCATCGCGGCGAATGGTCCATTGAGCCCCTGTGGGTCGGCCAGGAACAGGCGCAAGTCGCCGCTAATCTGCTTAAGGGCATTGATATCAGCGCTGCCACCACTCAGATCGAGGCTCAGATTGCCCAGCCGCAGCAGTCGCAGCAGCGCGGCGACGATCATCGCCAGCACAAGCATCACCCGCTGCCAGAAGACCGGCCGCTGGGTGAAGCCCTCCGCGAAGAGGCCCCAGTAGCGGCGCGCGATGCTAATCCAGCCACCTTCATACGGCGCGGCGCGCAAAAGCAACAGCGGCGAGAAAACCAGCAACACCTCGAAGAACTGCACAAAGAGATCACGTCCGATGCCCGGCGTTCCCACCAGCAGGAAATTACTCACGGCATAGGTCAGCAACGCGCCAATCGAAATCAGCGTGCCTTGCCGGCGCACGAACGATTCACGCGCGAGAGCGGCCAGCGGCAGCAGCCAGACAATATACCAGGGCTGGAACCAGAACGTGATGAGCACCAGCGCGGCGAACGTAATCTTGGCGGCGGCGGTGATAAGGTCCTGAAGCTCCGCTTCCACCCCGAGCGTCCACAACCGCTTCGTCTGCATGGCGGCATAAATCACGAACAGCGCATAAAAGACCAGCCGGATGGTCTTGTCCAGCGCGGGATACTGCGCGGGCTGCACGAACAACTCGAGCGGCGCGGTGATGAACTGGACAATGGAGCTGTTGTAATAGAGCGGGCGTAGTTGCTGGCCGAGTCCGGTAAAGGTCTGGATTCCTGCCCAGTAAGGAGCGTAAGCGGCGACAGTGATCGAGCCGCCGATGACGATGGCGGGCGCGAGGATGCGCGCCGCGGCCCAGAAATCCAGCTCAGAGACAAACCAGGACACGGCGCCTCGCAACCAGCCCAACCGCCCCAGAATCCCACTCGACTGGCGCTCCTCGATCCGCATGGGTCCTGTCAGCGCGCGATGGCGCAATTCATAGACGAGCCACAACGGCACGAAAAAGGCGGAGAGATATTTGATCACGGCGCCGATCACCAGGAAGGCGAAAGCGGCCTGTGAGCGCCCTCTCAGCATCAAGGCGAACGCCGCCAGCACGCAAACGATCATCACGATATCGTTATGCCCGTTGCCCACCGTCTCGAAGAAGAGCAGCGGGCTCCAGCCAAATAGCACCGCGATCCGCAAACGCCGCTCAGGATACAGCCGCTTCGCCAGCAGGTCCACCAGCGCCAGCGAGACAATGACGCCAATCCCCGCCAACGCCTTGAAGAGCAGCATGTTCAGAAGCAGGTTCTCGCCGCTGATCCACGAGAAGAGCGCGGCGATCATGAGCCATCCTGGCCCGTAAGGCGACGCGGGGCGATCCACCGCGTAGCCGCCGGGCAAGTGGAAGGCAGGGGTAGTCATCGGGTTCTCATGATAGTGGACGGAGAGGTAGCCACGCGCCACGTAGCCGTAGAGATCGGTTGTCGTAACGGGCTGCATCCATATCATGATGAGCGTGAAAATGACTGGCGCGCCATAGACCAGCAGCGACGTCCAGCGGCGGGAGATGGCGTTATCTTCCCGCTGGGCGCGGTTCGCGGCGAGTAACGCGATAAACTGCGCGCCGAAGAGCAGAAAGATGACCGCTACAAAACTGGTGGCCGCAAGCGGGCTGTATCCAGTGATCGCCCCCATGTCATTGATCTGCGATGATTCCGGGGTGACATGCGGGCGATTAAAATAAACGGTGAGCGGGAACGCCGCCACCAGGCCCGCGTAGCAAATGAGCGAGATGAGGCCCGCGCTCAGAATGGCGACGCGCGGCGACACCTGAGCGAACAGGTGCGCGAAGACGTCCTCGTTGCGCGGACGGAATCCAGGAATCGGCGGCGCGGAGGCGCGCAGCCGCCGCCACGCCTCGCGAATTCGCACCCGCAGCGGCTTCGCGCTCCCATCTGTTGACATACCCTGTTCACCCCGTGGCGCCTCTTTCGCCCAGATGTCGCGCCACAGCGCCATGAACAGGAGGACAGACGCCGCGACCCAGGCGAGATTCCGAAGCTCGCTCAGTATTACTGGCGCCGGCTTCAGCGCGACCAACGCTTTCCAGACGCCAGGATCCACGAGTATCTGGCCAAACGCGCCCACCGCTACAAGAGCTGACAGCCAGAACACCGTCTTCCGGCGCGTTCCTAGCCAGAGCAACGTTGCGAGTGGGAGGAAATCGAGCAGATAGTGGACGGGAAGCGCCCGGAATGTCAGGATGAACGCCAGCGAAATGAGCGTCACACCCAGCGCCAGCGCCTGACCCGCGCGCCAGGCGCGCTCGCCCGCCGGAATCTCCGCGCCACCCGCGAGCGTCTGCCGGGCGCGCCCACGCCAGCCAAACCAGAGCGCCACCAGCGCGATCAGGAGCGTGAGACCGAGCAGCGCGGTGGAAACGATCTCCAGCGGTCCTTCCAACGTCAATGGCGAGACTACCACACGCGAGAGATCCGCCGGGTTGAACATGGTATGCGCGCCCAGCCCTGGCAGCCAGGCCAAAGCCAGCGCGACCGAGGCGTACAGGCTCTCGATCTCCGCGCCGCGCGCGACGTGGTACGTGACGGTATGGACAACTGAAGCCCAGCCAGCGAACCCGGCCACGGCCAGTGTCGCGACCCCGATGACCCCCACCAGCCATGCGATACCTGTCAGAATCGGGCGGAGCGCCGCGCGCGACGCCGCGCGCACATCACGCTCGCCGGTCATCTCCAGCTCATAGAGCACGAACACGGGCGCGACGAAAATCGGGAATCCCTTGATGAGGGTCGCCAGCGCCAGCAGCGTCCACGCGAGCCCGCGCCGCCGCTCAACGAGCGCCAGAACGGCTCCCAGCATCAGCACGCCCACCGCCAGCTCAAACTTCTGCAACACACCACCACTGAGGAAGGTCAGCAGGGTATACAGCAGGCCCGCGCCCGCTCCGGCAAGCTCCCCACCAGATTTGCTCAGCCGCCGTCCCGCGCTCGTCACCAGCCAGAGCGCGACCGCGTCAATCAGCAGCATCTGGACCGCGAAACTAACGCCATATGCGCCGTAGCGCACCGGATCAGGCGCGGGAAGCTGCGTGACATGCAGAAACGCGGGATCGGGCCGGGGCGCTATCCCGGGGAACGGGAGCAACGGCAGCGCGGGCAGCAGGAGCAGCGCGATAGCGACCGGCGGGTACTCTACCGGCACGTTGCGATAGGGCCAGAGTCCCGCGGCGAACTTGCCCGCGTAGTCGTAGAACTGCGGATCAGCGTAGTGTGCGCCGAAAATCACTCCAGCTAGCAGCGCCAGCCGCGTAGCGGTCCAGACGCCGAGCGTTATGCCGCTCGCCAGGCCTGGTCGCGCTTCGAGCGCGCTCAGCATGCGGCGCGTGGCGGCTCTCCAGCCACGCGGCCCGCGGTCGGGGGGTAATGGCGGGGAAGCCCGCTGGGAAAGCCGGTCTGCCGCGGTGTTCATAGCGCCTGTCCCTCCCCAACATGCGTCACCGCAGCCGCATCTTCAGCGGAGCGGCGCGCCGAGAATAGCAGCGCCAGCGCGGGCAGCGCGGTGAAGTAGAAGTAGGTGGTCAGGCTGCGCCAGGCGAAAAAGAGCGGCGTCACCGCCAGCGCGTAGCCCAGCGCAGGCGCCCGCAGACAGTTGCGCCAGTACCAGACCAGCGCTACCGCCAGCGCCAGCAGTTCCAGCGCGGTATAGAGCGGCGTGGGCGCCAGCGGCAGAACACCCGAGAGCGACAGGCGGATCAGGCCGTTGCCCAGCGGAAACATCGGGTCGAACTGCGGGGCCAGCACCCCAGAGAGCCAGGCGCGCGGGTTGTTGAGGAAGAATGGCAGATTGATGGCGGCGAAGACCGCGCCCGCGCCCGCGAGCCGTCCCAGCGCCGCGCGCCAGCCGCGCTCGCGCCAGATCAACACGGCATAGAATGGCGCGGAGAACCATGCGAGCTGCTTGATCGCCAGCGCCAACCCCAGCGTCACGGCGGAAAGCGTGCCGCGCTCGCGCCAGCGCCACGCGGCGAAGAGCGGCGCCAGATACAGGATGTCAGGATCAGCGACGCCCGCGGCGTTCAGCAGCGGCACGTCGGCCAGCGCCAGCAACCCTACCCATAGCCGCAGATCGCGCGGCGCCGCTATCACCAGCAGCGCCACCAGCGCCAGCCAGCAGAGCGCGGTCAGCGGCGCCCCATTGGGCGCTCCCATCCAGACCAGCGGAACGAGCGGCAGAAAAGCCAGCGCTGGATAACTCATCTTTGTCTCGAAGCCCAGCGCCGCTTCAGGTTGGCCAGCCGTCTGCGCCGGGAACGCCGCGCGCCGCTCATCCGCCGAAGGGTAGTCGGTCCAGGCGCGCGTGGCGAACGGGCCATCACGTAGCGGCGTGGTGAAAGCCGGGTCCTGCTGATACTGGTGGATCGCCGCGACGATATCGGACGTCACATAGGGGTTATTGCCAGCCAGCAACTGCTGGGCGGCGTACTGATCAAGCGTCGCGCCATCGTTGGGGTAATACGGTGGCGACTGCACGGTAGCGGCCACCATCACGCCCACCTGGCGCAGCCCGATCAGGCCCGCGCCCAGTGTCAGCGCCAGCGCCAGCGCCAGCGCCCAACGACTGCGCAGCCAGCGCCATTGGGGAGGCCGCTCCCATAGCGCGAGCAGGAGCAGCCACAATGACAGCGAGAGCGTCACGAACGCCAGCGCGCCCGTCGCGGCGGCTCCCAACGCCCGTGTGACCGCGTCGCGTGGAGCCTCCAGTAGATTGTGCAAGGCGATCACCAGAGCGATGAGTATCACGCGCGTCCTGATGTCACCCTGTGGCGGCGTCAGCCATGCCCGCCAGCCGCGTCGTGCGCCAGCGTGATCCGTCTCCGCCGCGTGCGCCTCAATCACAAACTTGTCATCCTCGCGCCGTTCAGGTGGTGGACACCGCGCGGGTCGCCGGCGGCTGGCCCGCGCGGGCTGGTTAGCCCTCAGCCAGCCAGCGCGCCGCCTCAATCGCGTGATAGGTGATAATCATGTCCGCACCCGCCCGCTTGATGCCCGTCAGGGCTTCCAGCGCCGCCCGGCGCTCATCCAGCCAGCCGTTCGCGGCGGCGGCTTTCAGCATCGCGTACTCGCCGCTGACGTTATAGGCGGCGATTGGAAGGTCAAACTGGTCGTGGGCGCGCGCCAGCACATCCAGATAGGGCAGCGCCGGCTTGACCATCACGATATCCGCGCCCTCCTGGATGTCGAGCGCGATCTCACGCTGCGCCTCACGCCCATTCGCCGGGTCCATCTGGTAGGCGCGCCGGTCACCAAATTGCGGGGCCGATTCAGCCGCCTCGCGGAAAGGGCCATAGAAAACCGATGCGAATTTGGCCGAGTAGGCCATGATCGGCGTTCCGCTGAACCCCCCGCCGTCCAGCGCCTCACGCAGCGCCGCCACCCGGCCGTCCATCATATCCGAGGGCGCGACGATGTCAGCCCCCGCCTCAGCGTGCGAGAGCGCCTCGCGCGCCAACAACTCCAGTGTCTCGTCGTTCTGGACCTCGCCATCACGGACAAGCCCGCAATGACCATGGCTGGTGTACTCGCACATGCACACATCGGTGACAATCACCAACTCTGGAACAGCGGCCTTCATCTCGCGGATCGCGCGCTGCACCGGGCCGCGCTCGTCCCACGCGGAGCTGCCAATCTCATCCTTGCGCTCTGGCACCCCAAAGAGCAGCGTCGCGCCAATCCCTAGCCGCGCCAGTTCCTCCGCCTGTCGCGCCATCGCGCCAACTGGCCACTGATACTGCCCTGGCATCGAACTGATCGGGATGGGCTCCGTAATCACTTCGCTGACGAACAGCGGGAAGATAAAATCGGCGGGATCAAGCGCCGTCTCACGTGTAAGCCGCCGCAGGCTCTCCGACCGGCGCAAGCGTCGCATCCGCCGCGCGGGAAACCCGCCCGCGACATGCGGCGCGCGGGGCGTGACATCCGTGGGCGCCGCCCCGGAGCCAGGTGTAGTCGCAGTCATTTCCAGGCCTCAACGCGCCTCAAACGGCGCGATTTGATACATACAACGAGACGCTACTTGCTCTCCGGCATCTGCTTGAACGGGAGCATGATGAGCGCGACAAACGCCGCGATCGTCGGAACCAGATAGAGCACACCCACCATGACCGTATCAGAATCGCGCGCATTCACCAGAGTAGTCAGGCTGAACAGCCCGAATCCCGATCCGATCAGAAACAGCAACACCGTGCTGAGCAGCTTTTTCGACATCTCGCGCCTTCCTGTGCATGTATCGTGGCGCTGGCGCCTGCGCCGCGCTCATCGCGCGCTTCATCCGCCAGCGCCCGCTGCGCGCGCGAAAGCTCGCGCGAACATCCGCGAAGATTATACCATTCTAACAGGCGCCCAACCTTGGCGAAGGTTAAAGGCTCTATTCGCCGCCAGTTGTCAAACCTGCCAGGCCACCAGCGTAGTATGCTAGAGAGCGGCGCCGTTGCGGCGCTGGAAGCCCGCAGCGCGCGTCGCGTCTGGCGATGGCGGCGATGGGCGCTACCATCCATGGTGTGGAGGAGTACAGGATGCGTGTTCGCTGGCGAGGAACAAGGCTGCTCTCGTCATTGATCGGTCTGGTCTGTGTGACTGCGCTGGTCGCCTGCGCCAACGGAACGACCAGCAAACCCCCGGTGGAAACCGCGGCCACCACCGGCCCTGTGACTGTCACAACAAACCTCAGCGCCTACGGCGTCAATGACGCGATCGGCGTCACTGTCACCAACTCCTCTTCCACCGACTATTACGCCGTCAGTGGCAAATCCGCCTGTGTCATCATCCAGCTAGAGCGGTATAACACAACCAAAGAGGTCTGGGAGCCTGTTGATGGCTGCTCGTCGCCAGGGACAGCGCAGGTCTTCGCCATCGCGAAAAACTCACAGCAGCAATTCACCCTCGCGCCGAATTCCAGCGCCGACCTTAACGCCTGGGTGGCGGGACTCTACCGTGTAGCGGTAACCTATTCAGCGAATAGCGACGGCGTCACAGATCCTCAGCGGGCATGGTGCGCCGCATTCAGCATCCACTGAGGCGCGCCTGAAAAACGGGATCAGGCGGCCTGATCCGCACAATTAGTTGGAGGAGTTTTACCGCGCATGGCGTCTTTACACCCTCAACCTCATGAGGCGGCTGGCGCGCGCCGCGAGATCGTGCGCTTCGCCACCAATTTCCCGTTCGGCGCGAACGATCGCGCGCGCCTCGCCACCGCGCTAGGTGAAGACCGGCTCCTCATCGCTCACAGCTATCAGGAGCTGCGCGAGCTTGCCAGCGCCCACCCGGAGGTGGATGTTCTCTGCCCAACCTTCGACGCGAGCGATCTGGCGCCACTGCTGCCCAACCTGCGCTGGCTCGCGCTGCCCAGTGCGGGCGCCGATCATGTGCTCGCTCAGCCGTGGGCGACCGGAGCGGACGCGCCCATCATCACCACAGCGAACGGCGTCCACGCCGCGCCAATCAGCGAGCATGTTTTCTCGGCCATACTGCTCTGGAGCCGTCACTGGCCAGCGATGCTGCGGCTACAGCAGGAACGATCCTGGCCGGACAGCCTCGCGGAGAAGGCGCCCTACGCTGGGCGCGAGCTGGAAGGCGCGACGCTGCTCGTCATCGGCCTTGGCGCCATCGGACGGCGCATCGCCCAGCTTGGCCACGCCTTCGGGATGCGCACGCTCGCTATACGGCGCAGCGTCGCGCCAGGCGCGACTGACCCCGACGCGGACGTTATCGCCCCAATGGACAGTCTTGACACGCTGCTCCCTGAAGCGGACTACATCGTGATCGCCACGCCCAGCACCGCCGAGACGCGCGGACTGATCTCAGCCAAACGACTGGCGCGCGTCAAGCCAACCGCCATGCTCATCAACATCGCGCGCGGCGAGATAATCGAAGAGCCCGCGCTCATCGCGGCGCTTACCAGCGGGAAGCTGGGCGCCGCCGCGCTCGACGTGACCGCGCGCGAGCCGTTGCCGCCCGACGACCCGCTCTGGTCCACGCCCAACCTGTTTATCTCGCCGCACCTCTCTGGTCTCACTCCGCGCTATAGCCAGCGCCTCACCGACATCCTGCTCGACAATATCGCCCGCTATCGCGAGGGACGGCCCATGCGCAATCACGTCCAGCCCGCCCGCGGCTACTGAGTGGCTGCCAGCGATCCGCGCCGGACTTCGGATGAATGCTCGAAATATGCTTGACGCGCGGGAATCAACCAGCTAGAGTGTTGAGGACAATACCGCTCTGGCTTTCCCGCTCCTGGGCGCCCCGGCGAACGGTAACGCGGGATATTTCCTAAAGAGGGGAAAGAGAGGGCAACGCGCCAGAGCGTCAGCGACGCCTAGAAGGACTTCGCGTTGCGGACGCGCCTGCATGCGCCAGCGGGAGGGAACAGAATAATGCAGCCACAGAGGCCTGCGCCCTATACCACGCCGGATCAGCAGCCCTCAGGATCTAACCCAGCGCAATCAATGGCGCTCGAGCTCGGCGCGCGCGCCGACACCCTCTTACGCCGCCTGCGCGATGTAGAAGAGGCTCTGACAGACCAGGAATGGTGGCTGATGGGCAATATCTTCCCCGAAGCGCGCCGCCTGGCCGAAGTGACCAGCCTCCTCTCCGTCGCGCGTGGCGAGCTCGAGACGTTCCTCACGGATGTCTGTGGGATGCCCGCCGCGGCCCCTGACGAGCGCAAACATGACAGCGAGGATGTCTTCTCCCTGATGAGTGATCCGATGTGGATGAGTGGCAGTCGTGAAAAAGCCGTCGCATTGCTGCGCATGCTCATCACGCAGGTTCCGCCAATGCGCCAGTATGCCGCCGCCCTTCAGGCGAACGCCGAGCGAATGCGCGTTCCCGCCGCAGCGATGGACCCGCTTGGTATTGCCGCGGAACGGCTGGAGGAAGCCGAGGAGATCCTCCACCAGCCGTTATTAAGCTAGCCCCAAATCGCCCGCGTCCCACGCGCCTATGGCTTCCGGGACGCGGGTGGAGTCGCGCGCGCCGCCCGTCGGAGGGAAACCAGCCGCCTGCTGAGCCAGATCAGCGCGACCGCTGGCACGATATAGATTGCGAATACTCCCAGCCAGATAAGGAGTGTCAGCAGTCCCTGACCAAAAACAAGCGCGGCGCCCCACGCCTGCTGAAAGACCGACCCTGGACTCCACGGCTGCGGCGCCGCGACTGTCGCGGAGTCAAGCGGGCTAAGCTGAATCCGCACGGTATAGAATGTCGTCTGCCCGCTCAGAAGCGCCAGGTGCGCCTCAATACTCTCGATTTGTCCCTCGACGTCTGTCAGCCGCTGCTCGATGGTCAATATGTCATTCAGCGATTGCGCCTGATTCATCAGCGTCAGCAGCCGCTGCTGCTCTCCACGCAGGTTCGTCAGGCGAGACTGGCTGTCTACATAGTCATTGGTGACATCCTGCACCGTCTCCTGAAGGCCGATGAGCTTGCCACCATTCCCCTGGGCATATCCCGCCAGGTAGCTCTCAATCCTGGGATAGATCGCCGCCTCGACGCTGAATGTCAGCGACACATCATAACTCGCGCCATCCTGGACGTACATCATTCCCGCCGATTGCGCTTTGGGGTCGGTCGTCAGAACCCAGGATTCCAGATCCGACGCCGCCTTGCGTGGATCAGGCGACGTCATGCTCACACTGAGCGACTTGATGAGATACTGTGCGGCTGGTGGCGGAGTTGCGGCTTGAGAAGAGGACGAGCCTGACGCGCTTCCCGCGCCTGCTGAGCTTCCCTGAGGGAGCGACCCCCCTTGCGTCGTAACTGATTGATTCTGAGAACTCGCTGGACGCGGAGCTGGACCCGCGCTTGTTCCGCCACAGCCAGCCAGCAGCGCCACCACCCCCGCCGCCCCAAGCAATCCCGCCATGCGCCACGCGCGCCACCCCTGTGTCTTGTTCCACATACCACCATGCTCCTTCGCGACACGCCGCGCGAACTCGCGGAACAACCCCGCGACGCAAACGGCTCGCTTGGAGAGACGCCGCGCCTGGCCGGATAGTTCCCGCGAGCCTTCACGCATCCGTCGCATGCGCAACCCTGATGGCGCCTCTGGCGTAAACCAGGTATGATAAATATGTAGACCGCTTCAGCGAATCTACAGAATTGGAGGTTCCAGCCCTTGACGTGAACTCGGGGCGTGCGGTATAAAAATATGTAGGTGTGGCGCATGGATATACAGAATTATTCTCCAGACGCGGAAGAGACGTGGACCATCACGTACCACTTTGTCTGGGGTCCCATGCGATTCAAGCCCTGCCTCATTGGTGAGATAGCCGAACGGCTGCGGGCGCTGATCGAGGAAAGCGCCAGCGAAGCGCATTACGCTCCGCTGATGGTTGTAGTACGGCCAGATCGTGTGTATCTGGCCGCTGTAGCGCCTCCGACGATGTCCCCGCACCAGATTGTCTGCCAGGTCAAGGCGCGCACCTCGCGCGTATTGCGTGATGAGTTTCCGGAGCTGACGAGGATTCCGACGCTCTGGACACGCGCCTACCTGGTCATGGCGGGCGACCAGCTCACCGCCGAGGAGGTCTTGCGCCGGTTCGAGGCGACCCAGCCGCCACGGCGGCCACGTGGCCGTCCGCGCAAGATTCAGGTAGCCTCGCTTGAGGCTGAACCGGAATGATAGCGGCTGGCGATCAGGCGATGAGCCTGGGCGAATTCCAGCGATACCCCGCGCGTTGAGATACGCGAGACCGTGTAGAGGCGTGCGGAATCCCTGCAAAGGGGGACTTAACGATGCAAAAATGCGAGCGCTGCCAAACAAGAGACGCCCGTGTACGCCTGGATTCCGTAGTAGACGGACGCCGCGAGCAGCATTTCTATTGCCGCCCGTGCGCTGAAGAACTGCTGGGCCAGGTCAATGGGGAACTCGGGAACGATTCTCTGGGCGGCATGTTCGGCTCACTCTTCAATAATCCCGGCATGTTCGGCGCGATGAACAGCGGCTCTGGCATGGGCGGAGCGAACGCTAGCCGTCCTGGCTCAACAGCCACGGCGCAGCGCGAGCCCAATAAGCACAGCAAGACGCCGATCATTGACCAGTACGGGCGTGACCTTACCCAGGAAGCGCATGATGGCAAGCTCGATCCAGCTACTGGCCGCGAGCGCGAGATCAGGCGCGTCCTGACGGTGCTTGGCCGCCGCCAGAAGAACAACCCGGTGCTGATCGGCGAGCCGGGCGTAGGCAAGACGGCGATCGTCGAGGGCATCGCCCGCCGCATCGCTGAAGGCAACGTGCCGCCGACGCTTCGCGACGCCCGCA